>JBASZU010000116.1:0-10596 GCA_049661165.1 Saccharimonadales bacterium (SeqCode) | reverse complement strand
AAAGCTACCAGTTCCATATTGGTGTCTCCTTTGTTTTTGGTTTTTGTTGATCCAAAAACAGAATAACAGGGCTCACGCCCTGTTATCTAGACAAAAACGAGGAGACTCTTATGTCGAACTGAGGTTATACTAAACCTATGATTAGGGATATTCTATCGGCTGGGTGGGCAATAGAATAAATAAAAAAGTACCGGTTATTCAGCGGATTTTTGTTTACCTAACGCGAGGCGAATTGTCGAAATTATGCCGATCAAGACAAGCGGCGCCATCACTACCTTTTCAAATGGTGTGCCGAGGAGCTGCAGTACTAGACTGAGCGTCCAAAATACCATGGAGAGCCACAAAATAATTTTCACCCATACGCCTTTACGAACTTTTGAAAACGGTGTCGTGAGATAGGTAAGCGTACCCAAAACGAACAGCGAAGAGATGCTAATGAGCGACACATTGAGCTGCATGGCGTATGACGTTGACTGCCCTCCATTTATCCAGCTGTAGGGCAGTACATGAGCAATGACGAGCACGTGTACCAGAAGTGCCGCTCCGTAATACGCAAACGCTGTAATGCTGGCTGATCTCAGTGACCATCTACGAAAGGCATTCATAAGCTACCCCCATTATAGCGTTTTATGGGCTCAATATACATGAAGTTGCAATTAAGCATGAAACCAGGTGCAACTAACAGAGAAGAAACGGTCATCCCAGGTGGAATTTACCAAATCGTCACCCGTGAACCCACCCTCGACAACTGAGTCAATATTCGCGCCACCGAGCTCCTTGCTGCCGCTTCAGCGTCCTCAAAAGCCACGCCGAACTAACCAACGGTGTAAGCTCGCGGCATATGACCTTTGAAATAGATGTCTAATATTAAATCGACAAAACGTTCGTCATTAAATCCTATAAGCCGAGTGCAATGACTTGAACGCCCGATATGGTTTCGTAGTGCTTTGTGGCGTTAGTAATAATTTTCTTGAAATCTTTTGGTTCAGTTTTCTGATGGCGATAGACAAGGAGTATCCCGTTACGAGCTTCAAATTGTTGCATATATTTTTGCATTGACGTAAACGACTCTTTCTTTTTCAAGTTGCCGCTCATATTGAGGTCACTATGCGTTGAAAGTTTTAGTTCCACGAGCACTGGGCCGAAAAATCCAGAGTAAACATAAAAATCTGTTCGGGTTCCATCGCTTGCCTGTGATTCGCGTTCAATTCTTAACACATCAGTTTTGCCATATTTTTGTAACAATAAGTTGTCTAGTCTAATCTCAATATTTCGTTGTGTATTGGTTTCATCACCATCGGCTAGCTTAGCACCTTCCTGCTTCACCCATCGATCGAGTGACTTAAGCAACTCCTCAACTTCAAGTACTAATTCATCGTGAGAACCAATCGTATGCTCGTCGATCGTATTGATATTATTTACTAGACTAATTGCTTGCACGAACGGCTTTTTGCTACCCATTTGTTCGAGAAACTTATCCCTAACACCATTCATATAACGGATGAAATCGGCTGTTACATACGCTGGAAATTTTTTTACAATTTCCTCTATCTGTCGAAGGATCGAAGTATCCTGTGTAACACTCAGATTACTGAAGTAATCTGAGCATATTTGCCATAAGTATGCGGCATAACGGCTCCATCCAGCACCTTTTTGGTTGATTTCAAATGAATCATAGAGTAACTGGAGAAACTGTTTTAAGTATTTTTGGTTCGTAAGACTCATGAGTGGCTTGGCCATTGTTTTGTCATGCAGCTCTGACTCGGCATCACTCACCGAATACATTAGACCACTCTCGTGCGTGGGGACGTCAAATGCCCGATCCCTTAAGAGCTTAAACCGACGTGAAATTGCCTCAGGGTCTTCATGCTTCGCAATCAACAGGCTGTTAGTCGCTTCGATGATGTCGCGACTGCCAGCATCAGTCTGCTTCTGATAATGTGATAAGACCATTTGCAAGTAGGCCTTATCTGGTTTCAAAGCCTCGGAGGCACGGAGTGCTTCTATTTTTTCATAATGCATCAGCCCGTTTGCAAAGACCATTTTTCGCAACACCGGCACTGCTCGTTCTATAGCATGAGTATTGGCGAACTCTATGAAGTTACGCGGCAAGAATTGGGCTTTATCGCTATCGACATCATCAAAGGCTTTCATGATGATAGATATATCTTCATTGTTCAGAGGCATATTTTCTAAAAAGTCATTCTGCTGCTGTTCATACATATAAGGAAAAATTTCCAGGATTTTTTGTTTGTAATTTCCAAGGTCTTTTCGTTTTGTTAAAAAACCAAACAATAGTGCTTTCTCGACCCATGGCACAAAGTTTGTCATGCGATATGATTTACTACCGTCCTGCTGCCGAGTACTAGAAAACTCGACCTGTGATGTATCAAAATGGTCGAGTACATGTCGTTTGAGATTATCCCATAAGTAGGCTGTTTGCGTCTCGTTATATTCTAAGGGTTCGCGGCGATTGGTATCCATTAGGTAACGAGCAATCATATTCGCCGCATCCCCTAACGATCTTAATTGTTTGTTGGTGATATCATCCGCAATTTGCCTATAAATTTTATTAAACTTTGCTGTTAAAGTATTTTCTTCGCGCTGTTTTTGCTGCTTTCGGTCTTGCTTATCATGTATTTTGTAATCTATGGGTAGTAGCTGGCGAGCACGTTGCTCAATTGCGGCTTTTTTAGGATTATCACTATAGGGTATGCCTTCTATCAATCGCCACAGTAGCCATTTTTCGTCCCCTGCGTTAGCCATTTGTCTGACAACATGATCAACTGCGTCAATTGGCATAATTTGAGCTAGTGAGCTGCTCGTGCGGAATAAGAAAGGATGGCCATTGTCATCTGGTTTCAGAGACGCTTGGAGCAACTCGCTAAAGTATTCCGCGTCCTTTTCGGCGATTAGCCGAACGACTGTCGCTACAAAAGCCGAGTGTTCGGCGTAGTAGCCATGTTCGATATTAAATGCCAATATAATAAACTGCTTCAAAAGTGATAACCAGCTACTTTGCCAGTGAGCATTGACGTTATTAAGGAAGTTGCTTTGTTCTTTAGTAAACAGCCGATCATGATCAATCACTGGCTTCGTCAGGCCGGGGTCGGTTGCAAGTTGCTGGAGGAAGTAGCCGATGGCATCTACTGTATCTAGTTCTTCCAACCCGAGGCGTGAGCGATAAAGATCATTTCGTTTCATGCCTATGATATATAAATCAATCGCATCTTGGCTATTCCGGTCAAGCTCGTAGGCGAAGGTTTGGACTGCTCCAAACACTGCATCATCTGCCGAGGCAGCAAGAGGGAGCACTTGCTGGAGAATGGTAGAGTCCTCAGTACTCATAAGTGCGTGCACGGCGTTATATTGTACTGTCGTGTTTTTGCTGCTAAGTGCTAGATGCAAAAGCCTGCTTACGACTTCTTTGCGCTCCTCTGGATTATATTTGTTGAGGAGCAACACGTTACCGCAAAATATTATTACGTTGAGCAAGGGCACATGGTTACTCTTGGTATTTTTCATTGTCGCCAAATTCTGTAAGATATCGGCTATTTGCCCTGAGTTAGCGTAGCGTGCGAGATTGAACGACACGTCACGATCGAGAAAATGCGCGAGTTGTGAATGCTGATTCCAGATATATTCAAAGATATACGTTTTATCTTCTTGACTCATGCCATCGGCAGTAACGCCGGTCACGAGTTGCTCAGTATTTTCATCGAGTACCAAACGGCTTGGCTGCAAATCTATAATATAGCGTGCAATCTCTGGTAGTTCATCGATGATATATGACACAGTATTGCGCCACGATGGTATGAGCTGCCGGGTATGATGGTCGAATGCTAGCACAAACGTCTTGCGTATAGGGTCAGCCATACGGGTGATGTAACGTGCTGCTAAATATTCTTGCACCTCAGTGTTTGTGAATCGAATTTTTCTATCCGTGTTTGCCAGAAGGCTATGCTCGACAATTGACTCCATCTCACCATTACCGAGAAGTAGCTTGATGTCGGATTGAGCTCTATCTAGAAAGGTCACGAATTCGTCACTCGTAATTTCATTGACTTGAGCTGTTTCCATCGTCAATGCCAGCTGTTCCAAAAGACGCTGCTTGTACTCAGCGAGTTGCCGCCCATTTTTTTCATCTTCTTTGTATAGGGCACCAATGACAAATGATGCAAAGAGCGTCGAACGATTGAGCTGCTCGACGTTAAAGTCGAGATCCTTTACCTTTTTAGCGATTAGTTCCAGATATCTCGGACTCTGCAAGACCGATCCGCTCTGTCCTTGTCGCATAGGCATACTGTCAAAAAGGGTTTTGATAGTCCCAGCACCCACTCTTAGACTCGTGAGAAACTCTCGTGCTTCCTGGCGCTCGAGTGGCTGTATGAGCAAGTATTCAGCATGTGGTAATTCACTAAATATGTGCTGGTAATTACTAAAGTAATGCACGCGGCAGGAGATTACAAAAATGGCTTCACGTCTTTGCTTTATGTAATCTACCAACCCATAAATAGTTGAGGCAATGTCACGCGCAGGTGACTCATCAAGGCCATCAAGGAGTATGACGTCGTCTTGAGCGCTCGCTCCTTTATTTTGTAGCCAATCCGCAGTATTTTGCTGCGGCAATTTTGTCCTAAAGTCAGCCCGAAAAATAGTACCTTGCGATAGCTTTTCTAGTTCATCTATTAGCCTGGTCTTCCCATGACCAGGTTCGGCAACGATGAATACGAGCTTGTGCTTTAGTATGTCTTCTAGCTCAATCCTTCCTACCGAATCATCATCCCTTACTAAATAGCCAAGATCGTCTTGTTTGTATTTTAATAACTCATCATACGAGTTCGCAATGCGAAATCGCGGTCGAATATACTCCGTTTCCATAGGTATATATTATAACCCGCGCAGCTCCTACAGAAACCGCCAACATTGAGCGTTAATCGATAAATAAGGCCAGTGGTGAGGTGGTAGTATAGTTACATGGCAACATCCGCACGCACAATGGAAATTTTGCTGGAACACTTGAGTGATATTCCGACCATTCGCGCGCGGAAGATGTTTGGGGAGTATGCGGTGTATGTGGGCGACAAAGTTGTGGGGTTTGTGTGTGATGATCGGTTGCTGCTAAAGATCACACCGGCGAGCAAAAGCAGAGTGCGGACACAGGCGACGGGTAAGCCGTATCCGGGTGCGAAAGATTATTACCATATCGATGAAAACGACTGGGATGACCGAGAGTATATAACGGAGCTCGTCACGGCAACGGCCGATTCGCTACCAGCGCCAAAACTGAAACAACTAAAAGTTTCGGGCACGCGGCTTGATGACGGAGCTTGGGAAGATAGTTCTATGAACGACTTGCGGGAAATTCCTGGTATCGGCGCATCGCTGGCGGCGGACTTGAATTCGCTTGGGTATACAGCGGTTCAAGATTTGCGTGGCGAAAATCCCGAGGAAATGTATGACCGCTTGCAGGCCCAGGTCGGCGCGCATGTCGATCGCTGTGTTCTCTATACCTTTCGCTGCGCCGTCTACTATGCTGAAGGTGGTCGCGAGCCAGACAAACTCCAATGGTGGAGCTGGAAAGACAACGCATGAAATACGTTGCGCTACTAAGAGGTATAAACGTCGGCGGGAACCGCAAGGTGCCGATGGCAGAGTTACGACATGTGTTCGAGAATCGGGGTTTTGCGGACGTCTCGACGTACATCAATTCTGGTAATGTGATATTTTCAGCAGGTATCGTACCGCGCGTAACTGACATTGAGCGGGCTATCGCGAAGCATTTTGGATTTGCCGTCGAGACGCTAGTTATATCTCAGGCGAAGCTCGCATCTGTTGCTAAGGCAATCCCAGACGAATGGACCAATGACACTGAGCAAAAGTCTGATGTGGTGTTTTTGTTTCCGGACATCGATAAACCAGACATACTATCGACAGTCGGCTACAATCCCGCTGTTGAATCCATGATATATCTGCCGGGCGTTATCATCACAAATATCTCACGTAACAATCAACCAAAATCCAGTCTACTCAAGCTCGTTGGCACGCCGCTGTATCAGCGTATGACGATTCGCAACGTCAACACGGTACGCAAACTTGCGGAGTTAGCGCGATGACAGCGCAAAATGTAAAAGATGAGCTGCAGAAATATGCGTCTGATACCGATGCGGTGAATCTGCAATGGTTTTTCAAGACGGGGCCGGGGGAGTATGGTGAGGGTGATCAATTCCTAGGCGTGCGGGTGCCGAAGATTCGCACCGTCTGCAAAGAATTTAAGCAGTTGCCGCTCCCGGAGGTACAAAAACTCATCGAAAGCCCGTTTCATGAGCACCGCATGGCAGGGCTGATAATACTCACATTGCAGTACCCGCGTGCATCAACGAGAGCGAAAAACGACATATTTGAGCTCTATATGCGGGAGCTAACCAAGCGAAATATCAACAACTGGGATCTCGTTGACGTTACTTGTCGCCACATTGTCGGCGAACATGTGCGAGATAACCGTGAATTGCTGTACACACTTGCCAAGAGTGACAATTTGTGGGAACGTCGCACGAGCATCATCAGCACCTTTGCCTATATTGCTCGAGGTGATGCGACTACCTCAATTGAATTGGCCGAATTATTACTGCATGACCGTGAAGACCTGATGCATAAAGCTGTTGGCTGGACGCTGCGCGAAGTCGGCAAACGCTGCGATGAACAACTGCTACGCAATTTTCTTAATCGACATGCGCACCATATGCCACGCACCGCTTTGCGCTACGCTATTGAACATTTGCCCCCGGCTGACCGACAGCACTACATGAAAAAGAAAGACTAGTTACTAGTGGTAATGCTTAGCTGGAGGACGCTAGCAAGGCTAACCCACAGAAGGTAAGGAATAAATAGGAGTGCAATGGTGCGGTTGTGTGGCCAAATGGCTACCATCGACCAGATGATAGTAATCCAGGTTATGATGATGCAGACTGCTGCGCCAACGAGGCTACGTAGCCCAAACTGCACGGGCGTGAAGGCAATGTTAGCTATAAGATTTATGAGAAAAGGCAGAACGACAATAAAGGGTAGCTCTTTGCGGAAAAACTTCAGCCACACATAAATATTTATGCCAATAATGATGGGGTAGAGCAGACTCCAAATGAACCCAATTGTATCAGGGCTGGGCGTCCAACTTGGTTTTTTGAGAGCGTCATATCACTGCATCCAACTCGTTTGCATGGGCTAAGTTATGACGGATTTTCGCAAAACAGCAATGACCACGTACAATAATGTACTGATGGAGGGCGTATGGAAGTAGTCAAACAACTTTTGGTAGCGGGTGGTGTGATGGGGGTTTTGGATTTTATTTGGCTGGGTACAGTTGCGAAAACATTTTACCGTTCACAAATTGGTAAACTCCTACTCGACAAGCCAAATATGACGGCTGCAGTATTGTTTTACGTTATTTACGTGGTTGGGGTGGTGACATTTGTCATCTCGCCGGCTCTTGAAAAGGGCTCACTTAGCTATGCGCTCACCCGCGGTGCGCTGTTTGGCTTTGTGGCGTATGCCACCTATGACTTAACAAACCTCGCCACCATGAAAGGCTTTACCACCAAAGTTGTTGTGGTTGATTTGGCTTGGGGGGCGCTTCTCACCGCCACGGTCGCGGGTGTGACATATGCCATACTGCACCGATGATGAAACGACCGCTTCAGCTATTTTTCGTCGGGTATGTGGTTTTGTCTGTTGCGACACTTGTTCGTTACGACATGCTTGGAAATGTACTCAGCAAAATGGCACTGTGTTGGCTGGCGGGCTTGCTCCTGCTGACTCTATTCTTTGCGGCCGCGCTTGCTCGGCAGCGATTTGATTTGGTAGATACTGCCTGGGGCTTGACCTTCATGGCTATTGCCACAAGCGCCTTTGTAATTGGCACCTATACAGTCGGATTAAACCCGGCTACAGTAGCTTTAGGGCTAGTGTGCATTTGGGGGCTTCGGCTGGCGTGGCACATTGGGCGGCGGTTTTTGCGTTCGTCCAGGACAGATGAACGCTACGTTGAACTCATGAAAAAATGGCGCGGCAACAGAGCGCTAAATGCCTATGTACGTATATATGGAGTGCAGTCGCTCTTGGCACTACTAGTAGCTATACCAGTTATTCACATTTGCATCAGTCATGAGGTGGCGTGGAATATATGGACGCAGCTGGGTGTCTTAGTATGGGCTGTAGGCTTCTGGTGTGAAGTGCTGGCTGATGCGCAGCTAAAGCGCTTTCTGGCGAACCCATCAAACCGCGGCAAACTTATGACCCACGGCCTTTGGAAATATTCGCGCTACCCAAACTACTTTGGCGAACTCACTATGTGGTGGGGGATTGCGCTTATGTCGCTCGGTACCGCACATGGCTGGGTGGGCACGGGCGGCGCGGCGGCTATAACCTACCTCATCGTCTACGTATCTGGCATTCCGCCAAAAGAAAAACGTCTCAAAAAAAAGAACGGTTGGGAGTCATACGCAAAGAACTCCCGTATGCTACTACCAATACCAAGAAAATTGAAATAACTTGGTCAAACGCTGTTGACATAGAATTATGCAGGTACCCCGGGATTTCACATCTGCAGGGAAAGCGAACACTGATATGACGAACGTAATGAAGACTGTGTCATTTCTGACCTTGAAGCATCTGATGTTTGCTCCGAGGAAACTCCGCAGGATTAATCTCTTCGCGTATACTGTGTACTACCATGCAAAAGAAATTGGCAGCCAAGCTTCAAACGCTCCCCAAAACCCCAGGGGTGTATTTTCATAAGTCGGCTTCGGGGGAAATTATTTACGTGGGGAAGGCGGCGGTGCTGCGCAACCGTGTGCGGCAGTATTTTCAGGCGAGCCGCAGCCGCGACCCAAAAACAGAGGCGTTGGTAGCGGAAATAGCCGATACCGACTGGATGGAAGTAGAAAGTGAGCTCGAGGCACTGTTTCTGGAGGCAGAGATGATACGCCGCTATATGCCACGCTACAACATTTTGCTGCGCGACGACAAAGCCATGAGCTACATACGCATCGACATCGATAGTGATTACCCCACTGTTAGTACCACGCGCCGACCACTTGATGACGGCGCACGTTACTACGGCCCGTACTTTTCGACTACGGGCGTTCGGGCAGCGCTGAAATTGCTGCGCCGTATTTTCCCCTTCGCCTACAAAAAACCAACCGGTCAAAAACGGGTGAGCTTGTACTATCACCTTGGCCTTGACCCCGGGCTGGAAGAAGGCAAGACCAACCTTGCCGATTACCGTGCAAACTTGCGTAAGCTCATTGCCGTCATAGAGGGTAAGCGCGAGCGCATCATCCGCCAGGTGGAGAAAGAAATGAAAGTCGCCAGCAAAGCCCAAAACTTCGAGCTGGCCGCCAAACTACGAAACCAAATGGCAGCACTGCAAAACCTTGGCCGCCAAGTCATCTTTAGCGACAAAGAGTTTATGGATATTAGCAAAGATCATGCGCTTGGCGAGCTGGTTGACTTGCTTTGCCTAGCGGAATTTCCGCGCCGGATAGAGGGCTACGACATATCCCACATGCAGGGCACGAATGTTGTGGCGAGCATGGTTGTGTTTACCAACGGCGTGAGCGACAAAGGACAGTACCGCAAGTTCAAAATGACCCGTCAGCAAAACGACGACTTCTACAACATACACGAAACAATCACTCGTCGCCTTCGTTTCCAAGGAGGCTCCTTGGAAACGGGGGAAGTATTGCAGGGTAAATCAAAAAATGCTTGGAAGTTGAGGTTGCCGAGCCTGTTTCTCATAGACGGTGGTAAGGGTCAGCTCGATGCGGCGCTGCGGGCGCGTGATGAAGCAGGACTAAGCAGTTTGCGAATGATTGGACTCGCGAAGCGGGAAGAGCAGATTGTCATAAAAAAAGAGCAGAGAGCAGAGGGTAGAGGGCAAAGTTCGTCCGAGGTTGGCTCGAACGTTACGCTAGATGTAAACGTGTTGCATAAACTCGGTGGGTACACCACTGAAACTGACGATTTTATTCTGATAAATTTGCCGCATAGCACCAACCTTGTAAAACTACTGCAGCGCATACGCGATGAGTCTCATCGGTTTGCTGTGAGCTATCACTCTACGCTCAAAGTAAAACAGCAAACCGCCAGCATGCTAGACGACATCCCCACCATTGGCCCGGCAACCCGCAAGAAACTCATTAAAACATTTGGGAGCGTGCGAGGTGTTATGCAAGCGCGCGACTGGGAGCTCGAAAAAATTGTCGGCGATAAGAAGGCGGTAATTTTACGTCAATACCTACGGCCGGTTCAAAAGGAGCAAAGAAAAACATAAGACACGTATAATGGAGTGCATATGACTGCACGGACACATGATGTTGCTGCGCTGACAGGACTGATGCTATGGGTGCTTGTTGTACCGCCAGGCAAAATGACGGTGGCCACAGCGCTGACGGCGGTGCTTGCAAACCAGCTTGGTGGGATTGCGCCAGACATAGACCAGCCCACGGCGCCACTGTGGCGCAATATACCGGTTGGGCGGTACTTTGGAAAGATTTTTGGGGCGCTGGTGGGTGGGCATCGTTTCTTTTGCCACTCTAT
>JBASZU010000115.1:0-6754 GCA_049661165.1 Saccharimonadales bacterium (SeqCode) | reverse complement strand
CCGCTTTACAGCAGTTGCCATCTTTTGTAGTGTAGTCATTAGAAAACGACCTTTCTGTTTTAGCTTTTGTAACCAAAACTGTAGGGTCGTTTTTGTTATGTGTCAAAAAAGTGAGTGTGGGTCAGGTGATTCATAGTTCATGATTCTTTGCGAGTATACTTATATATATGGATGCGCGGCCGTTGGCGGAGAGGATGAGACCGAGTAAGCTCGACGATGTCGTGGGGCAGGCTCACCTGGTGGGCGCACAAAAGATTATCCGGCAGATTGTACAGAACAAAGAACCAACCAGCCTCATACTATGGGGACCGCCCGGCACGGGTAAAACCACACTCGCGCGGATTATTGCGGCCGAAACGGGTGCCGAGTTTGTAGAAATTAGCGCTGTCACAAGTGGCAAGGCAGATGTGGTGAAAGTAATCGACCGGGCGGAGCAAAACCAGCGGCTCGGCCTGCAAACAATATTGTTTGTAGACGAAATTCATCGGTTTAACAAAGCGCAACAAGACGCATTTTTGCCACACGTAGAGGCCGGTACCATTACACTCATAGGCGCAACCACCGAAAACCCGAGCTTTGAAGTCATAAATCCCCTGCTCTCCAGAGCCCGCGTACTGGTACTAGAGCCACTGAAACGAAGTGAAATTCTGGCCATTTTACAGAGAAGCGCGAAACAAATGAAGTTAAGCGCGAAAGTTTTGCCCAAGAAATCGCTGGAGCTACTAGCCGACTTGAGCGGCGGTGATGCCCGTGTGGCGCTGGGCAACCTAGAGCTTGCTCAGCGGCTTGCGCTCGGCAAAACCATCACGCCAGAACTGGTAGAAACAGCTGCCCAGACAAAATTACCTGGCTATGATAAGAAGGGCGAAACGCACTATAACGTCATAAGTGCATTTATAAAAAGCATGCGTGGAGGCAACCCAACGGCAACGTTATATTATATGGCGCGGATGATCCAGGCTGGAGAAGACCCCAAGTTTATCGCCCGTCGCATGGTGGTGTTTGCCAGTGAAGACATTGGCCTAGCGGCGCCAGCCGCCCTGAATCTTGCCGTTTCCACGTTTCTCGCAGTTGAACGAATTGGTTTGCCCGAAGCCGAAATTAACCTCAGCCACTGCGCCGTGGTACTAGCAAAGTCACCAAAAAGCCGTGAAAGCTACGATGCGTGGGGCAAGGCAAAAGCCGCTGCCACGCAGTACCCCGACCTGCCCGTCCCGCTCGGCCTCCGTAACGCCCCAACAAACCTTATGAAAGACCTCGGTTACGGCAAAGGCGCCAAATGGGAAGCCGGCTACCAGCACCCCGACGGCTTCCTGCCGCCCGAATTAGCTAGCACCGACTTTTTCAAATAGCACATTTCCTCAGATGAAAAGGGTAGGCCTTTTTTGCCGACCGCATTTGATATGATTAGTGCATGAATCAACAGGCTACTGCCCAACGTACCGCACGGTTAGTACTCATAAGTACATTTGCAAACAGCCTGTGGTTTACCCTACCTATTTGGTATCTCTATGCCACACAGCAGCTATATCTCTCACCTGCTGCTGCTATCAACCTGAATATTCTCGTATGGATCGTAAGCCTATTCTTTAATGCACCCACTGGCGCGTTAGCCGATCGGTTCGGACGTAAAAAACTCTATCTTGTTGGCGCGATCCTAGCAATCGCCGCACCAGTTGGATTTTGCCTAAAGCTATCCTTACCAGCCCTAGCCTTTATGACATTCCTCTCTGGCATAGGTCAAGGCGTCATGTCAGGCGAACTACTGCCGATTGTTCATAGACATTATGAGCTGTCGGGTTTCAATAGGCGCCGTTATCGTGCTTTTCTGAGTTCAAATCAAGCCGTCTACTACTGCGGGCGCATACTGAATGGTGTTATCGGCGCATGGCTCTATACACTAAACCCGCTTTATCCTTATTTTGCTACCATTGCAGCGATGCTGGCCGGATTCACGATTGTGCTGTTTGTTAGAGATATTGCTCCAAAACACCCTGTAACTGAAACGTGGCAACATCTCAGGGCCACTGCTAGCGCATTAGTGCATACGCCGTATATCCGAACAATATTGCTTCTCTACATATTTGTCGATACTAGCGGAGAATCAATCTGGACAGCTTTACAGGCACTCTATCATTCGGATGGACGCAGCGCGACGACAATTGGGTGGCTATTTAGCGTAGTAGCGGCTAGCTCGGCTCTCGCATCTTATTCGTATCGCCATATCATCGCGCGATGGCATCCATACAGTATATTTCAAATAGCAAATGTTTGTTTGCTTGTAACCGCTTTGCTCCTGTGGCAGGACAATATTACTCTTCGGCTTTACGCCGTCATTCCATCCGGATTCATATTTGGCGCAACAGTTGTAGCCCTCAATGACGCCGCCCAGCACCACCTACCTAATCGATACCATTCAACTGCTCTTTCCATTTTAGCGAGCCTCAAAATTATGACATTCGCCACCGGCTCACTTATTATTGGTTTTGTAATCAACCACTGGGGCACTCACAGCGCCCGTACTGTTCTCTTTGCATCTGCTCTCATTGTAATTGTTACTGGTTCTCTCATATGGCGGTGCCCAATTGATCAATCAGCTCTGGATTAATTCATCGAGCAGGTTCCGAAGGAGATGGGTAGGTAACCCGAGGATAGTGTCTTCGGAACCTTCGATATGGTCGAGCAAGTCACCAATGTGCTGAATGGCGTAGGCGCCGGCCTTATCGGTGTAATCACCCGTGGCAAGATACGCCTCCACGGCCGCTTGATTAAAGGGTTTTAAATACACCCATGCGTTGTCGTAGGTGACATGCTCAAAGTTTTCAGCTTTGCATATAACCGCCAGTGACGAAGTAACTTTGTTTGGCGCGCTTGTGATGAGCCGCCACATTCGACGTGCGTCGTCGATGTCTGCAGCCTTGCCAAGTTGCGTTTCGCCCACGCTTACAATGGTATCGCTGCCAATGACGATTGCGTCTGGGAAGCGTTCTGCAACGGAGAGCGCCTTCCCTCGGCCAAGTTCCATAGCAATTTCTTCAACTGGCCGTGTTTCATCAAGGTATTCCTGAAACTCACTCGGTACCACCGTAAAATCCCAGTCCATCGCGTTAAGCAATTCCTTCCTTCGTGGCGAGGTACTAGCGAGGATGATTTGACGACGGGAGCCGTCTATATATTCCTGAGACATGCAGCCTTATCATACTATACTTCGAAGAGCGGAATAAGTTTTGGGAGAGGTTCCGGCGGAACGTTCCTACCTAACTCAATATCATTTACGGTAGCCAGAGCCGGAACGGCTTCAAAATCATCGGTCGCGTTCCCTTGAAGCATGTGTATAGCAGCACGACCCATGTAATAGCCTAGGTTCACGGGAACCGCATTGCCTATTTGCTTATATTGAGCCGAGATTGAACCCTCAAAAACCCAATCATCTGGAAATGTTTGAATGCGTGCATATTCGCGAACATTTAGCGGTCGGGTCTCAGCTGGATGACAACGCTCAGTTTGTTTTTGGGCGGGGTTACATGTGAGGGTGAGGCTTGGTTCATCCCAAGATAGCCGCCTAGCCATACCCGTTTTCCCACCTCCCATAAAATAGCTCGCTTTCATGTACTCCTTTTGAAGTACCTCGGGTAAATGACGCCAGTAGCCGCCCTCTGGTACATACGACATAATATGCTGTTTTTTTTGAGAATAGATTTGGCCTGGAGCCGTTGGGACATCGGCGATCGCTTCGCGAAGTGAGATGGTATAGTCATGTTCACGCGGGAAAAGTATAGGAGCTGCTATATCATTACGAACGGCCATAATCACCAATCGCTCGCGTTTCTGCGGTACATCTAGGTACTGGGCTCTCAACACTTTGTACGCAACTCGATATCCCAGCTGCTGCAATGTCGCTACCATAATATTCAGTGTTCGACCATCGTCGTGGGTCAATAATCCTTTTACATTTTCACCAATGGCAATTTTTGGACGTACCTCTGCGACTGCACGGGCAAACTCATGAAACAATGTTCCTCTGGTGTCTTCAAACCCCATTTTTTTTCCTGCGTAGCTGAATGCCTGGCAAGGAAATCCCCCCTCGATAACATCTATTTTCCCTGCACACGCCGAAAAATCAACCTTGTGCACATCCTCACTATTCACGTTCCACAGCGGTCTATTCCTGCGCAGGGTTGCGACAGCGTTTTTATCATATTCGTTCAATAGGACATGACGGAGCCCGGCGTACTCCATACCCAAAGCTGTTCCACCACAGCCTGCAAATAAATCGATAGCCGTGAAACCACTGTCATCAGGACTCTTTAAAATCCTGTAGTTGTTTTTCTGTGAGTGCGTACCGTTAATCTTGTCGCGAAGTCGCTTTACTTCAGCGAGATTAAACATGCGATAGTTATTTCTGTCCCGGGAACTTTTAATAAGGCCTTTTTTCTCCCACCGGCGAATCGTGTCAACAGATACGTCGAGCTGTTGCCCAACCTCTGCTATTGTTAGCATCTCCCGTTCCCTGTTCATGCTTATGATTTTACAGTAACCACTGCATAATGCAATGGTTACTTAAACTGCTTATATGCTCGCTGGAACATATCCCAATACACATGTTCATCCACAATAGCTTGTTTAGAAAGCCCAAGCATATTGGCAAGAACTGAGGGTAACACGCCGTAGAGCTGTTCCAAAGCAGTATCGTCACCCGACGCAAGTGTGTAGAAACTTTGTCCGTCTATTCTCAGTATATCTTCCCGCTGAGGTCGAGGCGTTCCCCTTTCTGTAGGCCGAAAAGGTGTTATGTACGGTTGGGGGTGTTTGGGAATGATTTCCACTACATAAGCAGTGGTGATTGCGTTACCGCTATAGTCTAAATGCCTCGAAAGACTATCGTACACACTAAGCGCGCTTCGAGCGTTCATAGTGTTATACTTGTTTTTTACCTCTGCTATTATCTTTCTTTCTTGATGTATTACATCATAGCTTCCGCCCTTACCGCCGTTCTTCCATCCTTTCATGAAACCCAGGATATCTTGATGGAATTCTCCAAGCGCATTTTGCATGCCCTTTTGCACCTGGCGAGCTTTTTCTTGCTTCATCCAGTCATCGGTACTTATTTTCTGGCGGGCACAGTCAACGAGCGCAGAAAATGGGTCAATGACGTTACGGTATGGGTTGCGCTCGACACCTTTTTCCGCCCTACAAGCAGCATCCAACAATTTCTGAGTTGCATAATATAAATGGTCGTCCGATAAAAATGGCAGGAGTGACATATAAAACAGTATGCCATACTGTTGTTCGGAAAAGAACCTCGACCGTGCGTATCGCTCGGCGTATAGTGTTAATCATGAGCACAAGCGTCGATATACGCAAATTAACTAAAACGTATCCAGGAAGCACCCTGCCTGCGCTCGACAAACTGACGCTTCAGGTTCAGCCCGGTGAAGTATACGGTTTTTTGGGCGCCAATGGTGCTGGCAAAACCACCACCATTCGGCTGCTGCTGAATTTTATCCAACCCTCCAGCGGCACGGCAAGCATCATGGGTTTGGACATAGTGAAAGACACCGTGGCGGTTAAAAAACACGTTGGGTACCTGTCGGGTGAAATTGCGCTATGGCCGCGAGTAACCGGCAACGAGATGTTTTCGTATCTGGGGAAACTACAATCCCAGGTGAAAAAGGATTATCTGGCCGAGCTTATTCAGCGGTTTGAAGCCGAGCCAGAAAAGCCAATTGGCGAACTCAGCAAAGGCAACCGCCAAAAAATCGGCATCATTCAAGCGCTTATGCACCAGCCCGACGTCCTTATACTCGACGAACCGACGAGCGGTCTCGACCCACTTATGCAAGAGGTGTTTTATGCAACCATTCGCGAAGCCAGCGCCCGCGGAGCGGCTGTATTTGTCAGCAGCCACAACTTGGCCGAAGCACAGCGGATGTGCGACCGGGTCGGCATAATCAAACATGGTCGGCTCATACATGAGCAATCGGTGAAAAACGATGAAAACCTGGCAGGCACTACGTTTCGGGTTGTTCTAGCGCACCCCAAAGATGCCGATAAACTCCGCGCCAATCGGGCGCTCAAATTTATTTCGCACGACGGTCACACGGTGGTAGTGCAGCCAAAGAAAACCATTGCCGAGGCACTGGCAGTGCTCAGCACCTGCAGCATCACAGCGCTCACGACCGAGCAGCTGAACTTAGAAGACGAATTTTTGGAATACTACGGAGACGGCGCATGAAAAAACGAGAGTTAAGATATAAGAGTTATGAGTTAATAAAGCGTCATGTTGGACTTGTTTCAGCATCCATGCGTCGAGTAAGGCTACTACTTTCTGCATGGCATGGATCCCGAAACGAGTTCGGGATGACGGGAGCGGTTGCCGTATGAAAGATGTCATTGTTTGGGAGCTGCGCAGGCGTCGAAAAGCTATACTCTGGTGGACTATTGGGAGCGTTGTAATGACTTTTGTCATTTTGGCGCTGTTTCCATCTATCCGTGATAAGGCTGCGGATATGAATGCCGTGATAAACCAAATGCCAAAGGAGTTGCGTGGTCTGAAAACCGGCGGAGCAGCCCAGATAGACGTGGGCAACCCGGCCCAGTTTCTCAATTCCCAACTATTTTACATAACACTCCCTATGATATGGATTATTCTTGCCATTACTCGAGGCGCGGGTATTCTGGGGCGCGAAGAACAAGAACACACCCTAGAGCTTTTGCTGGCGCGGCCAATTGCCCGCGGCAAGTTACTACTTGG
>JBASZU010000114.1:0-12124 GCA_049661165.1 Saccharimonadales bacterium (SeqCode) | reverse complement strand
AAAGTCAGATACTAATTGGTCAAATTCGAAGATAGATAACCCAGTCATCGCTTTCATGACCCGGTTGCTTTTAGTGTTTGTGTTCATGCTCACAGTGTAGCGGAATGGTAATGGGGAGCAAGTCTATGGAACAAACAGGTGATAAGAAGATCTTTCGACTCCGTCCGCTAGCCAGCGGACTTCGCTCAAGATGACGTCTATACGGTGTTGTTGAGTTTCGTGATTAATGTCTCAATCAATCTAGGTGCTCAGGCATAACTGCAATAATAAAACCATGCGTTAAACCATTATCAGCACTTTTGTGACCAGCTGTTCCTAGGGTCTGTCTCTCTGTGAATGTTTGCTCGTGTAGCGCTGCTCCAACAGATAACATTCCAATGATTTTTCCTCCAGCAGTATGAATTTCTTCTACCGTAAGCCGTATACGTTCTGCTATTACTGATGGCTGAGCTGGCTCGAGTGGGCGGTTCTGTGTACCTTGATCTATATTAGCTTGCAACCCTGCGTTTATCATTGGGGAAATAACCCTGATCTCAATTGCCATAATGTCTCCTGAAATTAATGAAATTCAGTATAACATAGTTGAAAATCATTCAACAGAATTAATAAAAATAGTTGAAAAATAATAAGAGGTAAGATACAATCTATCAGATATGGAATACATCAAAGAGTTGGAGCAATCCTTCAAGAAGGGCGCAGTGGTAGACGTGCGCTCGGGCGACACTGTCAAAGTCCACCAAAAAATTCGCGAAGGTAGCAAAGAGCGCGTCCAGATTTTTCAGGGTCTCGTCATTCGCTGTGACCGGCGCGGTAGCCACACCAGCCGCATCACCGTACGGCGAATTGCCAGCGGCGTTGGTGTAGAAAAGAGCTTTCTGCTCCACAGTCCGCTTGTACTCAAGGTTGAGGTGACTAAGCGCAGCAAAGTTCGCCGCAATAACCTTAGCTACATGCGTAAGCTTACCGGTAAGTCGGCTCGCTTGACAGGTGTTGACTTTGACCGCCAGGCCGTGAACGACGTTCGTGACCTAGAGGCAGAGAAGGCCGAAGAAGCCGCCAAAGCCGCTGCTGCCGCCGAAGCCGAAGCCAAAGCTGCCGAAAAGGCTGCCGAAGAAGCCGAGCTTGCCAAAAAACAAGCCGAGGTAGAAGCAGCCCACAAAGCCGCCGAAGCTTAAAACCAAGTAAAACCGTTCTCTGTAAAATCAAACTCCCGGGTAAAACCGGGAGTTTGGTTTATCATATGCGAAAAAGTTCGTTACTTTACTGGTAACGAGGGAATAGATGTATCGGGAGTAGGACAACGGGCTAGCCCTCCTTCTGATGTCAATACTCCTACCGTTATAGCCCCAAGACCACCCTGCATTGGCCAAGCTTTCAGTCGCTCACCAGCAGGTACGCTAGGTCCTATACTTCCATCATAATTACTGAGTACTACCGCAATAGGCTTTTCAGTATCACCTAGTTGAGTGGTTCTTGCTTCTAATCCAACCGAACCATCACCCAGTGCAATCACCGTTAACCCATCACAGTGAACTGACCGGGAAGCCGGAACATTATCAAATGTTGCAGACGCTACACGCTGACTAGACTTTGCGTCTACATCAGTCCCCCACATTAAACCGAAAACGATGCCCACTGCACATCCCGCCACGATGGGTACTGGTGTCTTTCCATATTTATTCCATGATTCTAGTTTCATCAAAATATACAATACATTAACTGAGCAAAAATGTCAACTATAATCCTATGGGTAAATGAAGCATAATAGTCATGTGCTGACATTATTTATCTCTCTGGTGGTTCCGCTAGTTGTATATACGTTTGCCCATATGCTTTTCGGCGAACATCCTGAAGAACGGTGGTGGGTAGTAGTAGCGTGTTTATTGTTCTTTTTGTCGTATTTTGTGCCGTCTCCACTGGTGCATGGGCAGGAAACCCAATATATGACACACTTTGTTGGTGGAGGTCTTTTTTCTGGGTTCCTCTGGCTGTATATTACGCGAGTTAATAAACTAAGATTAAATCTGGCAGTGGAGGCAACGAGTCTTTTTGTTCTTGTCAGCACCCTGGGAGTTATGAATGAATTGTTTGAGACAGTATTATTTTGGCTTGGTCACATGCCCGCGGGCATAGCCGATACTTCGTGGGACCTAGTCGCGAACTCCACTGGTGCTCTAAGTTTCTACCTTGTATATAAAGGCATTCAGTGGTTACGGTCGGTATAGACGAAGTAGGACGGGGCTGTTGGGCCGGCCCCCTTGTCGCCGCTGCCGTGATATTGCCCCCAAATCTATTTTGGGAGGACTGTCCTCCCAAAGGTGGGGCAACGGTGCTGCGGGATAGCAAGAAACTTAGCAAAAACCAGCGGAAGATTCTTGCGGGGCATATCAAATCCCAGGCGATTGCTTACGGTGTTGGCTGGGTTACCCCGGGTGAAGTAGATGAGTTTGGCCTTACGCAATCGGTTCGTTTGGCAATGCTACGGGCCATTAAGAAGCTGCACGAAACAACAACCGAATACGACGAAATAATCATAGACGGCAACTATAACTTCTTTGCAGACCGTGAAAGCTCCGACCTTTCACGGTTATATGTGAAAGGTCGGAGCTTTCACGTACGGGCGGTGGTGCGAGCGGATGATACGGTGCCTGCGGTGAGTGCGGCCAGCATACTGGCTAAGGTTGCGCGTGATGATTACATGGCGCAAATGAGCCACAAGTACTCAGGCTACGGTTTCGAGAAACACGTCGGGTACGGTACGGCGGCGCATGTAGCCGCCCTCAGCCAGTATGGGATTACGGACTTACACCGGAAATCGTTTCGGCCTATACGTGCTTATCTCGCGGATCGAGACAATTTAGCTTAGCCGCTTTAGTACGTTGGAGATCCTTCACGTTTGTTTAGGGTGACACGCGTACGTACTGCGCTGTAATCCTGTGCGTAGCGAAATATCGCATGGTTTGCGTCGGAGATACTTCACTGACATTCAGGATGACGTATAAGTGAAGGGTTGTCATTCTGAGCGAAACGAAGAATCTTCTGATTTGGTATTATATTTGCACCATGATGAGGTCGTACTACGTATATATACTGACTAATCCTTCGCGCACAACCCTATATACGGGCATGACGAATGATTTAGAGCGAAGGGTATGGGAGCATCAATCCAAGCAAATTGATGGTTTCACTAAGAAATACAACTGTAGCTGCCTTGTGTATTACGAGGAGGCAGGCCATGCCGTAACGGCTATTGCTAGAGAAAAAGAAATCAAGAGATGGACTAGGCAGAAAAAAGAAAAATTGATTGACACGTTGAATCCAGACAGGGAAGATCTTTCGCTTTCGCTCAAGATGACACAGGTGAAGTCTGGTGAGTAACTATTCGTCAGGGCACAGAGCGGAGCAGGTTGCTGCGGAGTATTTGCAGAAACACAGTTACGACGTCGTAGAGCTCAACTGGCGGCACGCCAGGGCAGAAATAGACATTATAGCCCGTAAGAAACTCGGTTGGCGCCGCTACGGTCCACTGATATTTTTTGAAGTCAAACACCGCAAAACCGATAACCAAGGTCGCGGCCTCGACTACATAACGCCTAAGAAACTAGAGCAAATGCGCTTCGCCGCCGAGCTGTATGTTACTCTAAACTATCATAAAAATGAATATGCTCTAGGTGCCATTGAGCTTGCTGGGGAAAGCTATACAATAACTAGGGTTTTAGAGAATCTGGCGTTGTAACCATCATCCTTCCAAGTGTAGCCTGGAATGCTTCTAGCGCTTTTGCATACCTAGCATCCTCTTCGGCCTGTAAAGCGTCTAATGCTTCAGGCGTAGTGGCACGATCAACGTATTCTTGTAAGGCAACTCTAACTAAAGTTGATAAAGACATTCCCTGCAGCTCAGCAAGTACCTTTGCTTGATAATGAAGATCTTTAGGTAGGCGTGTTGTTGCAACGACTATGTCTTCGGGATGACGGCTAGATCGTGGGGGCATATGAGTATTGTTACATATAACTACTTAAAAAACAACTTTATGGCCTCCAGGTCGCGGGAGAGCCAGGCAAGGCGGGCGGTGATTTCTTCGTAGCCGATAGTTATGTTGCGTTTCAGCATGGGCTGGTTGAGTTTGCTGTCGAACAAAGAGTGGTATTTTTGCTCGTACTCCGGCGTGTTAACCACGGTGGCGGCGTAGCGAGGGAGGTAGTCGTACGATTTGTCATTTTCAAACGTTTTCTGCAACCAAGCCCATTCATCTACCATCCATTGCCAAGCGGTGTCACGCGTGTAGCGGTTGCGGAGCAGGTAAATAAGCCAGCGGTCGACATCTTGTGGTTTGACGAGCTTGCCGTCTTTGAGCCGAGCCAAGAGCTTTTCGGCAACGGCTATGTCGCGCGTGGCGGTCAGGGCATCGCAAGCGTCGCCCTTCAGGTCGCTGTTGTGGGTGGTATCGTGAAGGTTCAGTAGGAACTCGACGGCTTCCGCGTCGCCTTCTTTGACAGGCACAGACAGTATGAGTGGACGCAACTCGGCGGGTAGGGGGACATCCTTTTTTGCGTAGTCAGTAAACATTGTGCGCATGGTGGCGAGGATTGCTTCGTCTTCGCCGTACGCGCCAAGCCCCAGTATGAGGCCACGGAGCTTTGTGTCGGCGGCAGATTCGTTTTTGCCCGGCATCCAGCCCAGCCGCTTGTATTGTTGCTGCACTATGCTGCGACTGAGCTGTTTTATGGCCGGCTCGAGCGATTCGTCGAGGTCTACAAACCGCCGCACTTCGCTAGCGACCAGGCCGATGATATCCCAGACTGGCTCACTGGCTTCGTTTTCGTAGGCGGTGAGGAGTCGTAATGTTTCGCCGTAGCTTTGGTGGCCCGCTCGAGCTAGCATAGCACTACTATTCAGTATCATAAGTCTGTCAGCTTCGGCGAGCTGCTGCGAGGCCACCTGCTGCTCTATGTATTTCTTGGTGTTTGTAGACTGGTAGTCGACGAGGTAATGTCCACGCGCTCCCATATTCACCATAACAGGACTGTCCTTTGAAGCGGTCCATTTCACCTGGGATGTATCAAATACCTCTGGAGCGTTCACTTCGTTTGCAAATACCGGCACTGGCCACAGCCGGGTAGCATCGGCTTTGCTGGGGTCGTCAAGAAAGTGTTCCTGGCTCAGAGAAATGTCCGTAGAGGTTTGGGCGACGTGTACGACCGGAAAGCCGGAACGCTGAAGCCATGGGTTCATAAATGTGCCAACGTCTTTTCCGCTGGCTGCGCTGAGTGCTGCCCAGAGGTCATCACCTCGGGTATTGCCGAAGGCGTGTTGGGTGAAATATTCACTCAGTCCTTTGCGGAATGCGGCTTCGCCGATGTAGTGCTTGAGCATATTTAGCAGCCGTCCGCCCTTGGCGTAGACGATGCTACCGTCGAAAAGTGTGCTGATTTCGTCTGGGTGATGTACATCTACATGAACGGACTGTACGCCGTAGGTGGCGTCGCGCCGGAAGGCAGCCAGACCCTCGCTCGCAATAAACTGGTTCCAAACCTCCCACTGTGGGAACATAGCGTCGACCGCTTGGTATTCCATCATGTTGGCAAAGGATTCATTGAGCCACAGGTCGTCCCACCAGCGCATTGTTACGAGGTTGCCGAACCATTGGTGGCTGGTTTCATGTGCCACCACCAGCGCAATGTATTCGCGTATACCTTGACTTGTCTGGCCGGGGTAGTCTAGTAAAACTCGCTCTCGGTAGGTTATAAGTCCCCAGTTTTCCATGGCACCGCTAGAAAAGTCTGGCAGGGCAACATGGTCGGCCTTCGGCAGCGGGTACGGTACGCCAAAATAATCTTCAAAATATTCTATGCTGCGCGTAGCGACATCGAGTGCGAAGTCGAGCGACTCCGCTGGTTGCACTGTGGTCGCCCACACATTGACATCCACACCAGACTTGGTTTTGGCGGATTTATTGTGTAGGTTTCCCGTGACAAACGCCAGGAGGTAGGTGCTCATACGTGGTGTTGGCTGAAAGGTAGTTTGTAGATGCCCGGATGTAGAACTGGCGCCCTTGACTCTCCCTTGTTTCGTTATGGGTGTGTTGCTTAAAACCTGCACCCCCTCCTGCGTGATGAGCGTAAGCTCGAACACCGCCTTTGCTTCTGGCTCGTCTATGCACGGGAAGGCTTCACGCGCATGGTGACTCTCGAACTGGGTGGCGAACAACTTCTGTTCCTTGCCATCTGCGTCTTTCCAATAGCAGGGGTAAATGCCGGTCATGCCGTCGGTTATTTTGCCTTCAAACTCCATGGTTACGGTGTATTCGCCAGGGTATGCCATGCTTTCGGTATGCAGGCGCACTTCTTGGAAAGATTTGTGGTGGTTTATGCGCGCAAGGGGCAGCTCTGCTTCGCCCTTTTTGTCCCGTCTTACAATTTTTCCAGAGGTGACCTTCACCCCATTTGCATGAAAGGTCAGCCGCTGGCTGGGCCGCCCCACCTTTTTCCCGACCACAACAACACGCCCTGAAAACCGCATTGCTTCTTCATCAATCTGAATCTCAAGCTCATAATTTTCCGGCTGAAATTGTGTATATAGTCGTGTAACAGATTTAGTCATATCAGAATATTCTATCACGGGTATTGTGACTTATTGTGTTTCGTGATATATTGAAGCTGTTCAAGGTCGGCCGGCAGGTCGGCTTTTTTCGTAAGGTAACACAAATTGTCACATGTGACAGGATAAATGATAAAGGGAGCATAGCGACTTATGGATATGGATTTTAAACAACTAGCAGTAGCTATTCAGGCTATAGCCGAAGAAAAGAATTTGCCGGAAGATACGGTAAAAGAAGTGGTAGAGCAGGCGCTTGCAGCTGCGTACCGGCGTGATTACGGTGAGCGTGAACAAGAAGTGCGCGTGAGCATGAACCTGCACAGTGGTGAGGTAGATGCGTACGTCAGCAAAGAAGTGGTAGAGAAAGTTGGTGACGAAGATTTTGAAATTAGCCTAGACGATGCCAAGAAGCTTAAGAAAGATGTGGCCATTGGCGAGTTTGTTGAACTGCACGAAAAGGTGACCACCTTTGGTCGCGTGGCCGCGCAGACCGCCAAGCAGGTTATACTGCAGCGTTTGCGCGAAGCGGAGCGTGAGATTGTGCTTGCCGAGTACGAAGACAAAATCGGCACCGTCATCAACGCTATGGTCAGCCGTGTTGAGGGCATGATTGTCCGGCTGGAACTGGGCAAGGCGCAGGGGATTATGCCCAAAAGCGAACAGATTCAGGGAGAGCGCTACTACCCAAGCCAGCGGCTTAAGGTGTTCCTAAAAGACGTCGAACGAGGCCCCCGCGGTCCGCAGCTCGTCGTTTCACGAGGAAACACACAGTTTATGGAGTGGCTGTTCCGCGCTGAGGTGCCAGAAATGGATGCCGGTGCGGTGGAAATAAAGAACATTGCCCGTGAGGCTGGTGTGCGCAGCAAGATTGCTGTTGCGAGTACCGTTCCGGGTGTAGACCCAGTGGGAACATTCGTAGGCGGCCATGGGACGCGTGTGAATGCGGTTGTGGGTGAAGTGGGCGAGCAGGAAAAGATTGACATAATTGTCTTTGCTGAGGACACGGCTCAGTACATTATGAACGCGCTCAGCCCGACTAAAGTAAACCGCGTCGTCATAGATGAAGCTGCCAAGCGCGCCAAAGTATTTGTGCCAGAAGACCAGTTAAGTATTGCCATTGGCCGAGGCGGTCAAAACGTACGGCTTGCCAGCAAACTTGTTGGGTACGAGCTCGATATAGAGGCAGAAAATGCGCCCGTTGTTGAGGGCGAGCCACAGGTGAAAGAGCTGCCAAAACAGCCGCGCCTCAAGAAAAAAGAACAACTCGAGAGCTCCCTCCTAGACGCCATCGAAGAACACGGGGAATAAAGGGTAAATGCGGGCTTTCGTGCCCGCCAGCCGACCAAGGCCTTTTGCTGCCAAAAGGCCTTGAAACCAAAACCAGGCCACAGGCTCCACCTCTCGGTCAGCAGCTGTCAGTTCTACAACCGACACGAGAACTCGTCAGACAGATATTGCCACCGGCAATACCTGTCTTCCTCAAACAACTCGTGCCGCCTGTCGGAAGTTGTAGAGCCTGACAACGGCTGAGCCAGGAGGTTACGCATGGCCACTACTAGTTGTGTCGCTAACGCGACGGATAACTTGCGGCCTGCGGCCGCACCATGGTCCAAAGTCGAGTATCCAGCTTCAATTTAGCACTCTTGACGGGGGAGTGCTAATTTTGTACACTAATTGTACTGCTTTCGAGGGTTGTCATTCCCGTGAAAGCGGGAATCCAGTTTCATTAATTTGGCAACGCCAAAGACAATTTCCACTCTTGACTCATGACTCTTGACTCTCGAGTGAGCTTCGAAGGAGTGAACGAATATGCAACCAGACTATCAAGAATTCTCCAACTACCTGACCGAAAACGCGCGCCGTAGTCTCGCGCACGCTGGTACAATTGCTCGTGGTCTTGGTGATGCTTACATTGGCACCGAGCACTTGTTACTTGGCGTTATGGCGCAAGATGGCAGTTTGGGCGGAAAAATCCTCGAAGATGCGGGCGTTACCCTTAGCAAGGCGCAGGTTGCACTCAAGCTGTCGCCAAAAAACATTGTTATAAATATGGGGGCAAAAGGGTACAGCGAAACAGCAAAACTCACTTTGCGCATGGCTTACGATGTTGCGCAGGACTACGGCCAAGATTACTGTGGTACAGAGCATATTCTGTATAGTTTGCTTAGTCAAAAAAATTCTCGCGCAAGTGTTTTGCTGCGCGATATGAACGTAAACACCGACAGTATTGTCCGCGAGCTCGAAAATTTCCTGAGCCGCCAGTTTGACGATGCGGACCACGAAACCGTGGAGCCTGGTTCGCGTCGAACGGCGCGAAAAACCCAGCGCAACAGCAAAAGTATGCTCGACCAGTTTGGCACCGATTTGACGGCGCAGGCGCGCGGCGGCAAGCTTGACCCGGTGGTAGGCCGCGAGCCGCAGATTAAACGAGTGGTGACCATACTAAACCGTCGCACAAAAAACAATCCGGTGCTCATAGGCGAGCCAGGTGTTGGCAAAACGGCCATAGTCGAGGGTCTCGCGCAACGAATTATTAACGAAGATGTTCCGGATAGTTTGCTCGACAAGCGTATTGTTATGCTCGACCTTGCTGCCATGGTTGCTGGCACAAAATACCGTGGTGAGTTTGAAGAACGGCTTAAAAAAGTCATGGCGGAGCTAGAGGGAGATAAGCGCACCGTTGTGTTCATAGATGAGCTGCATCTTATTGTTGGTGCTGGTGCGGCCGAAGGTTCTATGGACGCAGGTAACATTCTGAAGCCTGCGCTGGCTCGCGGTAAAATACAGGTTATTGGGGCAACGACAACGGCGGAATACACGAAACATGTCGAGAAAGATGCAGCACTTGAGCGGCGTTTCCAGCCTATCCAAGTGCCAGAAACAACCGTCCCGGAAACTATTGCCATACTGAAGGGGCTGCGAAAACATTATGAAGAGTTCCACGGAGTCACCATTAGTGACGAGGTTATCGACGACACCGTAAACTTTGCCAAGCGTTACATTCAAGACAGGTTTATGCCAGACAAGGCAATTGATTTGCTGGACGAGACTGCTGCTGCCTTGCGTGTAGAGAAGGGCAAAACAAGTCCAGAGGTACGCAAGCTCCAGAAGGAACTGAAACTAGTAAATGCACGCATAGATGACGCAGTCGACCTAGAAGATTACGAACGTGCTGCCCGTAGCAAAACCAGAGCTTCACAGATTCAGAAGCAACTCGATGAGCTGTACAAAACCACCAAAACAGGCAAACAGCTTGTCATGACTAGCGACAATGTTGCAGAGGTTGTCTCGCGTATTACGGGTGTACCGGTTCGAAAGGTCATAAAAAGCGAGGCAAAGTATTTGCTGCAGCTCGAAAAGAACATAGCCCGGCATGTAATTGGTCAAACAGAGGCAGTCGAAGTAGTGAGCCGAGCAATTCGGCGGAACCGAAGTGGTATAAGCGCAGCCAGCCGACCGATTGGCTCGTTTATATTCCTTGGTCCGACAGGAGTCGGTAAGACCGAACTAGCGAGGGTGCTGGCAAGAGAATTCTTTGGTTCGGAGAGTGCGCTCATAAAAATTGATATGAGTGAATTTGGCGAACACCACAATGTTTCAAGGCTGGTGGGCGCCCCAGCTGGCTACGTTGGTTATGACGACGGCGGGCAGCTCACCGACAAAATTCGTCGGCAGCCATACAGTCTCGTGCTCTTTGACGAAATAGAAAAAGCGCACCCAGATGTATTCAATATGCTGCTGCAGGTTCTGGAAGACGGCTATCTTACAGATGCAAAAGGTCGCCGAATTGATTTCACAAACACCATAGTTATTATGACCAGTAATATTGGTGCCGATAAGCTCCAGAAAGAGGCAGCCCTAGGCTTTCAGGCCGGGCGCCGGGCGGATTTTGATGACCTCGACGCCATGCATGAACAAAACAAAGATGACGTCATGGCTCGGCTGAAAAAAGAGCTGCGACCCGAACTGCTTAACCGAATAGACAAGGTCGTCGTGTTTCGGGGTCTTACGAAAAAAGACATCTACCGTATCATAGACCTGCAAGTCGAAGAGCTCCGCAAACGTCTGCAGAAACACGGCGTCAGCGTCCAGCTCACCACTGGCGCAAAACAATATTTGCTTGAACATGGCTACGATGCGAAAAACGGTGTTCGTCCCTTGCGCCGGCTCATTCAAGACACCATAGAAGACCAGCTGGCTCTCGATATCCTCGACGACAAATATACCAAAGGCGATATTATCCACGTCGGTTCACGTGATGATTCGCTCACCTACGCCACGCACGCCGAGTAGCTTTTGAACCGTATTCGTTGGCATATTACTGCCCCAGCTGGCCCCTCTTGCTATAATTAAAACAATGCAAAACCAACCAAAAACTCACCGCATCCGAGTACTTGTATTGCTGCTTGTGTGGCTGGGCTTTCTTGGTGTTTTATATGCGAACCAGCAGCGCGTCGTTGACTGGTGGAAGCTTCGTGGCTACACGCCGTCATCAGATGTCACCGCAATCGCACAAGCCACCAAGATGAATGAGCTCGGTACGCATTTGTTTTATGTAAACCGGCCGCAGCTTATGGAGGCGGCCACGTTTAGTAAGGAGTGTCCGATTGCGGCCGAAAAAACAATTATTCTTGGTTGTTATAAGGGTGGTGACAATGGTATTTACCTCTACAGTGTGAGCGATGTTCGTTTACAAGGGGTCGAGGAAGTTACTGCCGCTCATGAAATGCTGCATGCTGCCTACGCCCGACTTTCGGCAAACGAGAAAAAGCAGCTCAATAAACAGCTAGAGGACTTTTTCGAAACCCTAACAGACGACCGCATAAAACAAACCATAGCTTCGTACCGCCAAACGGAGCCAACTGAACTCGCAAACGAAATGCACTCTATTTTCGCAACCGAAATTCTCGAACTCCCCAGCTCGCTCGAGAAGCACTATGCGCGGTATTTCTCTAGTCGCAAGGCTGTCGCTAGGCTTGCGGCGCGCTATCAGTCAGAGTTTACATCGCGCCGCGAACGTATTGCAGGGTATGATGCAGAGCTGGCTGGATTGAAACAACAAATAGATAAGAATCAATCGATCCTGACCTCGCAGCGAGCCGATTTAGACACGCAGCAAAGCCAGTTAGACGCACTTAGGAAATCCGATGCCGCTGCATATAATGGGCTTGTGTCGAGCTACAACCGACTTGTTCGTGTCTACAACTCTTTGCTTGAGCAGACACGAGAAGACATTACCCGTTATAACGACATCGTTGAAGCACGTAATGCCATAGCTCTTGAAGAGCGGCAACTTACACAAGCCCTTTCCGCTGAAGGCCTGCCTGCAGCCCAATAATTCGGCACGAATAGTGCTAGCCCAGTGGCATACAACGAAGTAGCAACCGCCATGGCTAATCGGCTCATTAAACTAAAACGGAACAACCGCTAAACTTGTAGTGTCAAAGCTAACAAGAATAGAAAGGTTGTTCCATGACTAAATTAACAGACATTCCTAGTAATAAGAAGTGCTGGGTGTTCCTTAAC
>JBASZU010000113.1:0-2370 GCA_049661165.1 Saccharimonadales bacterium (SeqCode) | reverse complement strand
TTAAGGAACACCCAGCACTTCTTATTACTAGGAATGTCTGTTAATTTAGTCATGGAACAACCTTTCTATTCTTGTTAGCTTTGACACTACAAGTTTAGCGGTTGTTCCGTTTTAGTTTAATGAGCCTATTCCCCCTAAGAAGCAAGGCTTTTGTACGGCGTCTATCCCGAAACTTATACCTTACAGGTATTCTCATGAATAGCCCCAATGGGCAGCCCTAGAACCTCTATGTCCCTTGCCCTCTCATCAAGAGAGGTTGTCCAGTATAATCTTGGTACACGGTAAGCAGTTCACGTAAGCGGTTGGTCAGTTCGCTTTTTTCCTTCGCTGGGTTATGGGGGTCATCGCCGGGATGGCTTGCGTCATATTTTTCAACTGCAGATCCCAATACCTCAGCATCTTTTTGGATATGAACAGCTAATCGCCGCTGAGCAAGATTTGCCTTATAGTATGTGTACACATCGGGGGCTTCTTTCTTTAAACGCGCCATAGACAAAGCAGCCTTTTCCCATATGAGAGTCATATCTTGACCTTTCGCGGGCTGTAATATGTTGCCATTAGTGGCACCATCATAGCCCTTGAAAGGAGCAGACACGGCTTTGAATATTTCGGCGCTATCCTCACGAGAATTAAACTCTCCGTAGCTAGTTGCTGTAACGACGAGCCCAGGTTGAGTTGAATCAAGTACAGTGTATGGTTGGCCTAACACGCCGTCTCTGTAATTTTCACCAACATACGCGAATCCTCGCCGATTCCCAAGTAGATCGAATGCAGCATCATTAGAGTACGCAACGCCACATTGCGTTACTTCTACAAGATGCCAAACCTCATGTCTGAGAACACCTGCAAATTCTCCTTGTAATGGTTTGGGTGATTCCCCTGCTGTAAAAGGGCCATCTGCAATATTCACCACCAAAACACTCTTACTGAGTTGAGCCGTTGCGAAAAGTGCTTCGTTAACTATCGCCGCCGCAAAATTACGTCTGTCTTTAGATGCGTCATTATAGCCGCCGAAAGCTACTGCACTCAGAGGATGTTTGTTGATAATTTCTTTGGGAATCTGAGACATTCCCATAATAATGCCCACGATTTTTGATTGTGCTTTGTTCTGGTAATCTTCCGGCTTCAGGGGTTTCAACTTTTCAGTTATTAGCCCCCGTACGTCTGGATTAATCGCATCTGCAGGCGTGTTAAAATACACTTTTTTAATTCCGTAACTTGCAAACACCAATTCTGCCGCCGCTTCATACTCTGCCATCGTCCTTTTACCCGTATCGGCATCCTCGATAAGTTGTTCGATATTCGACGGTAATGTACCAAAGGTCAAATTTTCTTTTGCATGCTTAAACTCCGCTATTAGCTGTTTGCCACGAAGTGCTAATTCATCCGGATCTGTAGTTGCTGCCTCCTCAGTGGCGAACAAATCTCTGTATACTTCCGCAACTTCTGCTGGAGTCGTCCTGGTAATGCATGTTTCGTGGGTTAATGCCGCCTCAAAATCAGCCATAACACCAGGAGGCAACTCACCTCTGATAGGTGGTCGCGCCTCTGTAAGACCTTTAGCTGTCGAAGACGAGTATACCCCACCCCCAGCATCTTCTCCGCTCGTATGACTTTGTACGGCAATCACACCACCCCCAAGAGCTCCGACTAGAGTGACTAGTGCGGCAGCTTTTCCCAGTCTAGACCTTCTTGGCAGTTCCGAAACAGATGGGTTGACATGGTTATAGCCAGGTAAGGAATTTACGTCATCTCCAAATGGGTCTCCCTGTGAATCAGGAAACTCAACAGAATGAACGTCCGAGTCTTGTCCTGTAGCACTTGAGGTGCCACCGGAGCCTGGCGGTACGGCATCTTCTCTAAAAAGTGCGTCATATCCAGGAGTTCCTTGTGGTTGGTCGCGACTACGCATAGTGTTTCTATCGTTTGGGTTTTATTAAGATATGAAACTATTAAAGCAAATTATTTACTAATTGTCAACTTGAATTGATTTTCTGACTTTGGTATAGTTACCTAAGCTGTTTGGGATAGATCGGACTGCAGTACGCCCACTGCTAACCCGAAGGCCAAACATACTAACCATTATTTTTACGGGCAGAGGTTATACCAATGAAAAAGGATTTGCATCCGAAAAACTATCGGCTGGTTGTGTTCCAGGATCTAAACAACAACCACACCTACCTAACGCGTAGTACGGTCGCCACAGACGAGACCATCACGCTCGATGGCGTGGAGTATCCGCTGGTGAAAGTGCACATTACCGGCTCGAGCCACCCGTTCTTTACCGGCGAAGAGCGTGTGCTTGACATTGAAGGTCGCGTCGACAAGTTTAAAGCCCGTGCCGAAGCTGCTGCTAAGGCCAAAGAAGCC
>JBASZU010000112.1:0-11994 GCA_049661165.1 Saccharimonadales bacterium (SeqCode) | reverse complement strand
GGCACATATAACGTTCTTGTTACCAAAGATGGTTATCGGCCGTGGCAACGAACTATTGGTGTTACTGGCGGTGACGTACAGCGATTTGATTACCCGTTTTTGTTTCCAAAAAACTTGCGCACTTCCTTAGTCACAACTATTGAAGGTGGCGCAAGTTTTGCTACCCAAAGTCCTGATAAGCGCTGGCTAATCGTCGGCGAGGGGGTGCCGATGACTCGAGTACGAGTGTACGATATAAAAAACCCCGCCAAGCCAACCTCTACCACGGTTATTCTGTCGCCCACCATCGTTACGCCCGGTGAGCAGAGTCATGCTTGGTTCGCCGTTGAATGGTCGGACAACAACAGGCATGTGCTTCTTTCTCACGCCTTTACGAGCGCTGGGAATGCCGCTCAGGAATACATACTATTTGATAGACAGACGGCTACTCCTCGAAATTTGACGCGCGAATTGAGTTTGGCACCAACAGACGAACTCCGGCTGTTCGACAAGCGGCCAAACCAATTTTTTATCCTGAGTTCACAAACAAAAGTGTTGCGGACGATATCACTGAGCGGTGAGCCGCCCGTGGCGTTGCCAATTCAACACGTTCTCGCCTACAAATCTTACAATGACGATACGGTTCTCTATGCTACCGACACGCTGCTAGATGGTACTGTTCTCACTGGAACTGTTGCTGTTGTACTGCAGCAAGCTGGCCGTACTGTCGAGCTTCGGCGGTTCCCAGCTGGCGCCAGTAGCTATTTGCTGGATATAGCGCAATTTGCAGGAAATTGGTATGCGTTTGCGGGAACAAATATGAGCAAGGGTGTTCATGTGTTTCGCAATCCGTTTGAGGCACAGCTCGCTACGCCATCCAAGAAACCGACGGCATTTCGCTTTCTGAAAATGCCTCAACCCACCTACGCCAGCTTCTCTACCAATACGCAGTTTATTGCGGTAACAAATGGCCAGAACCATCGTGTGTATGACATTGAATACGATAATTTTTACGCTTACCAGACCGCACCGCCAATCGATACTCCACAACAACACCCTGTTTGGATGGACGGAGACAGGCTGTTATATACCAGCGGCGGCAGGTTGTATGTGTATGACTATGACAACCTGAACGCACAACAGCTTCAGCAAGCTTTACCGGATTTTCCGGTATTCTTCGACGCGGAGTATGGACATATGTTTAGTTTGCAGCGTTCTCAGGACGCGGTGCAGCTGACGGTGACGCCGCTGACATCTGAGATCCAGCGGTAGCCACCGGTATATATTTTGAATTCCCTTTTTGTACTTTCTTGTTTTGGGATAGTGCTTTGTCCGTGCTCTAATCCCAAAACACTATCGTTCGCCACATACGTGTCCAGAGGGTGGGTCCGTTACTAGCTATTTCCACAGGGTGAGCGTTTTGATCTTGGGTGGGCGGTGCAGTGTTTGTTGCTACGCTTGGGCTTATTTGTTTGCCCCACACAACAAGACGATTGGTACTGAAGCCTGGCGGATCACAGGTAATGAGGACAGCGGTGGCTATCTCACCCTTGGTATCGCCAAGAACACTTACTTGCGTGGGCGGTACGATTTCTTTGGCAAACACCTGATAGGCGTAGACTTTACCGCCATTCGTGATGTAGAAAATATCACCCGTCGTCAGTTCGCGCAGTAAAACAAAGGCAAATTTGTACTTGCCATTATTGAAGATATTGGAGCTACTGTGCCCGAAGTACGCGCCATTGCCATTCTGACCGGGCAGAACAGTGCTAGAGTAGTGAACAACGCCATTCTCAAGCGATTTTTGCACGGTGGCTTCTTCGTTGGATGTGAGGTTGAAGTCGACGGGGATTTGAATGTTTATTTTTGGTACGATAACGGTTGGTTGCGCGCTCTGAGCAGCAGTGCTACTGACAATGATAGGCGTGGCGCTGACGTTACGGCTTGGTTGTATGAACGGTGCAATGATGAACTCATTGAAAAAACTGAACAGCAGTATGAGTAGCACAATCCCGCCCATACCTAACCCAAATAGGAGTGACTGCATGTGATGTCTGGCGCGAAGCTTGCCGCCGGCGCTCACTTTATGTTGAATTCGTTGCTTTATGCGACGAGTGGCTTCAGCTGTTTGGGAGTTGGCAACCTCGCGTCCGATTTTTGTTTGTTTGAGGCGGGCAATAGTTTTGCTTGGCGGACGTTTTCTGGGTTTTCTAGGCTCAAGGGTGTGCTCTACTTGGTGGTCGGCTATTGTAACGCCTGAGTCGGTTGTTGTGATGTGCGGACTGACGGTGGGTAGCTCAAGGGCTGGCACCTTTTCTACGGCCGGTGGCGGTGTCAGAGCCGTGCGTGTCGCAACTGGTTGTTGCTTTTGAAACAGTTTCTGATACGGTGTGTGCTGGTTTGCGGCGTAAAATTCCTCCCAGACTTCGCGTTTCTCCTCATCTGGCAGTGTGGTGTAATAGCGGTGCCACTCGGTTTGGATTTCCACTAGGCTCTTGCCCGCCCTTGCGAGATTCTGCATGAACTGTTGGTGTTTACTTAGGACCCGTTCGCGTGCAACCTCGGCAAGCTCTGCTTGCGCGGAGGGTTCTTCCCCGTACGCCTGATTTACTTTGGCACGTATAAGCTGCACAGCGGCATCATCCGCTGTCTCTGGGCGGACTGGATTGTCGGGAAAAAGCGGATTTGTACTCATACTGGTATATACGCCAGTAGGCCACCGCCCACTCGCGTTTCACTGTGTAGTATAGTACAATACACCTCTGGTGACCATGGGTTTGCTTATGGTTATTCCGTCAGGGCGAGTGGTGAAACGGTATACAACTCACTTTGTTCGTTGAAAAATAGATATGCTGCCGCAGCGAACGGAATTGGTAGACATTTCGCTTGCGTGAAATTCGGATATTTTTGGGGGGCAAGTGGCGGAATTGGTATACGCGCACGACTCAAAATCGTGTTCCTTACGGATTGAGGGTTCGATTCCCTCCTTGCCCACCAAAAATATCCGAACGCTAGACAACGCTCCGCTACAGGCGAGGCTTCTTCGCCAAAATCTTGTGTCCGTAAGGACGTGCTGTGAGACCCGCCGGTGGCGGGTCGCAAGAGAATCATTCAGATTGTAAGCTTAGCTTGCAGTCTGAAAGTTCTGGGCCTGCCGAAGGTAGGTCAAGTCCGGCCTGCGGCACCATATCTATTGTTCACACGCAGACAGCGTCCCACAGCAGGCGGGATTTCTTCGCCAAAAATTGTGTTCCTTACGGATTGAGGGTTCGATATTCGAGGACGCGCACAGGAGTTTACTCCGAACACGCCGCAAGAATATACAGAGTATTCCCTCCTTGCCCACCAAAAATGTCGGAACTCATCACGCATTTGCCGTTATCACGCCCCTTCATGACAATCTTTAGTCCGGTAGATACTTTACGTACAGAGCTTAACTAAATACGCGAGCTAATGTCATAGCCGCGCCAATGCCTAACGAGTTAAACACTATGTCCGACAGTGAATTGCGCCACGTTTCGTAGCCAAACACAATGCCCCGTTTGGCAAGCAGTGGCGAAAGCACAAATATTTCCAGCGGTTCCCAAAGCGTCACGACTATAAAGGCTGCGACTGGCCCAATTAGCCACGCCAGCCCTGCGCTGCTCACCACGTGTACCAGGCTCCAAATATCTACTAACATATCATTCCGTTTGTGTTTTTTCGACATAAGGCAAGTGTGACAGACTACTTACCCGGTGGCTATGCGGCCTCCGCGAGACATACATTGGTGACCTTATGGGTACGAGAAGGGCCGTGTCTTCGCAGCGCGTCATGAATCTGATGAATTCTGCCTTCGAGCTTATATAGACTCTTGTGGGGTGGCATATTGCCTACCATTAATAATCTTGTAAAATCAAAAAATTCACTCTCAGGGACATGGTATTCGTCGTGAGGATTTATGTACACGACAGCAATATCAGGATCGTATTGTTGGTCGGTGTGACCGTGTTTAATTTGGGTACGATAGATGCCTTTTGGGATGGGAGGATTTCCTATCGAAGCGACGAGCGCATCCCAGGAACAATTATTGCCACCCTGCTTATGTCCTGAGTCTTCCCTCCCTAGAGAAGGGCTGGCAGCGGTGTTCGCACCATTCATAGCCAGAATAAAGAATATTTCGGATGCAACCCCCAGCGCTATTTCCGGTCTGTGCGGGAAAGCATTCTCGCACCGACCTATAACCTCTGTTGCTCTTCTAAGTGTCATCTTTCTCGAGCTATCGTAGTCTTTACCTATGCCTATAATAAGGGGAGCAAACACTCTTCCGACAGTCGCATGCACGTTTCCTAGTTGATAACCTTTTGACATGATTTCTTCATCACACTCTATACGATGTGCCTTAAAAGCAGTCCGCAAAGTCGTATCGGCTTCAGGATGAAACATAAGCTCAGTAGCGATTTCTGAGCGGAGCATTGTATCGGCGAGGAGATGTGTCTGGGGTATGTCGTCCCAGTAATTGTGGAGTGTTGGAACATCGAGAGACTCATAGGGTGGCGCTTGTCTGTATGGATGTAGATGCGTCACTTGCGGCATAGCCTGAATATACCGCTACTGCTTCGCTATGTACTGTGATTTATCACACAACGCTTGTGGTTAGTGCTTCAAAGGGTTTAGTCGGGTTCTGGAGCCACCAGGTGCTAGCGGAGGCTGAGGTGGCGACGCGCCAGATGGGTTTTTCACCCAGGACGGCTGATGTACCGATGGTGCCTTTCACCGCGACCACATAGTTATTTTGGTGGCGAGTTATGAGGTGGATGTTTGGGTGTGCTGTAGTGAACTTGTGCAGCAGTTCCACGAGTTGCATTATGCCGAGGTCGCTTGTGAAGGCGTAAGGAATATGCAGTGACTTCCCAAGTTTCTGTAGCTGGCCAAGGCTTATAACCAGCAGTGTTCCTGTGTCATCCTGAGCATGAGCGAAGGATCTTCCTGCGCTGCCCGCAAAGTTTGGGACGATAGAAGATTCTTCACTTCGTTCAGAATGACGAGAATCTCGGCTCAGTAAGGACTGTGGTTGTGTGCAGAAAAAGTCGGCGCTGTCTTTGGTGATGGTGAGCTGGCCGGTGTATTTGCCAGCAAAGTTTTCAAGCATCGCGAGACTTTCGCTGTTTCGTCCGAGGTCTCCGGCTAGCAGAACACCGTCTGCCCACTGCGCCGTAGCAAGAAGTTCGGCCAGTGCGCGTGCGGCAAAGCCCCCGCTTGGATTGCTGGGTGCAAACTCTGCGCTAGGGAATAGCTTACCGACGGTTTTTTCAAGGCTGTCCGGCAGCAGCACGCGCACGCTACCGATGCCTGCTTCTTCTGCCGCCGCGTACGCCTCGGCTGCGGCGGCAAAACTTTGGACGTGCCCGCCTACCACTAGCAGCTTCCCGGCCGCACTTTTCACCTCGGGCCGCGCCCATAATAGATTCGGAAACAGCGCTTTTTCACCTTGTTTATGCCAATAGGGTTGATTCATTACTACTATTATGCTATAATAGAAAGATTATGACAAGTGGTATTTTGTCAACAGTGGGTACACCGGGTGAACAGCTGTTCATGTCGGCTAGGGCTATAGGCGGGAATGGCTCGAACGCGGCTTCCGCTGCGGCCGAGGTGCCAGTTGACCCTCGACGCGAGCGGGCAGCAGACATACTATGTGCCTGGATCTCTGGATGTTCGGAACGAATAAAGCTTCCCTACCCTGTAGATTTACGCAGATCATTGGCGGTGAGCTTGAAGGCTTATAAAAGTACTATAGAAGGCGTTGTTGGTAAAACGTACGTGTCTGATGGCACCGAAGCTGATATTAGCCAACTACTACTGAATCTTCTTTTACGCAGACAGCTCGAAGAGGATGGCGTCGACATTACAAACCCAGATAGTATTGCTGAGCTGAGGAAACAAGCGAATGTTGGCGTTAATGTTCTGCCCGATCTGCACAAGTTGCCAGATTCAGTTGAATCTTTAAAGCTAACCCCGCAAGAACCTGTTTCCGTAGCGCTTTTTCGACTCGTTGTGGCGGATTTTTGTTCTACTGAACATCCGCATACTGTTATTGTCGAGCCGGGCTCAGAAGCCCAGCCTCAAATAGCCAATGTTAGGTTAGGAAAATTACTTTCTGGCGTAGCAACGGAAGCAGATTACGGAACCCAAGCACCTTGGGCACTTCCTTTGCTTCGTACGCATAGCGGATAACTTTGTTACACTTGGTACACGACGTTTTTGCGTTCGACTACTATGGGCCAGCCGCGGTCTTTGGCTCTTTTGAATAGGTTTTGGTCGGGGCTGAAGGCTATGGGGTGTGTCACTACTTCGAGCATGGCGGCGTCGCTGGCGCTGTCGCCTACGGCGTAGCTGTCTGGGTACGTTGCGCCGTGTTTGTGCACTAGGGTGTCCAGAGCCGTTTTTTTATCAAAAATGGGCGTCGTGTATTCGCCGGTAAAATGCCCTTCTTTGCGGGTAAAACTGCACCCTATGGCGTCATGGAACCCGTGGTGCTGCGCCAATAGCTCTATCACTTCCTGCGGTGAGCCCGATATGGCAAAAAGCAGGTAGCCCTCATCTTTCAGTCGTTGCACCAGGTCGCGCGTGAACGTGAAGATTTGGTCTTTGTACTCATTGAATACTTCTTGAATAACCTGGTCATATAAGCTGGGGTCGATGTGTGGGAGTGCGGCTTTGAACCGTTCGATAACTACCTCTTCGTAGTCGTGGAAGCCTTCGTTGGTGCGGCGGTTTTTCCACTCCATACGTGCGGCATTGATGGCTTCGAAATCCCCAGGCATGAGCTGCCCTGCTTTGCCCAGTTTGTGCGCGACAGCGTGGTAGAGCTGCCAGCGGATGAGCGTGCCATCTATGTCAAATACGGCGAATTTTTTCTTTTCTATCACAGTATTTCCTTTCTCGTCATTCTGGGCGATAGCGAAGAATCTTCTGAAAATAAGGAGATCTTTCGACTGCGCCTGCCAAGGTCGGCTCCGCTCAAGATGACAGGCAGAGTGTTCACTTCAGGAGCTCCTGAACTTTGATTAGACACGCTTCGGCGAGGCCGCGGGCTTCGTCTTGGTGAGTGGGTTTTTCACCTCGGATGACCGAATCAACAGAGGTGACGGCCACCTCGATATGTTCTGGCGGATTGATGACCCACGCGTGGTCTGGTGCTGTTTGGGCAAGGGACCAGCTGAGGCTATCGGCCGCTTCCTGCAGTCGGGCTAGGCGGTTTGGGTGCCCTACCGGAAAGCGCTCTTCAATGCGTTTAATCCATGCGTTGGGCCTGGTCACCACCGAAAATATGCGGAGCTCACCAAACCCGAGCTGACGGAAGCCGTCTATGGAGCTGCTAAAGATATCACCGAGGTTGTAGGCATGTGGGTAGTCGCCTATCTCGCTACCGTACATGGTAAGTGTATAGGGGTTAATGTTGTGCTGTAAGTTTTCATGCTGGGCAATTCGTTTGAGAATGGGTGCGAGGCCTGCATCAGAATGCTTAAAATAGTAGTATCGCTTTGGATCGTCATCGGGACGGGGCGGTCGGGTGGTAAAATTGCGTGTTTTGCCGTAACGTGACGAGTCGAGCGCTACGAGCGCATCCATAAGGGTAGTTTTCCCCATACAGGTTGCACCGACAAAACAGACGAAAGAAATATGTTGCAATTTTTCAAGCACAGCTGGTACGGGCTTGTACGTTGGCTGCTCGGCAAGGAGGCGCCGGAGAGTGGCTTCTGTTTCTGTGGACAAGCCGGTTGTATTCATACGTCCCAGTCTACCCGCACCCCTGTTTTTGCACAACCACAAAATAAACCGTACGGCCGTACGGTTTAAAATGACTCTTAAATACTTTGATAAATAGTCATCTACTGATTCAGCAATGATGCTGTGTTTTTCTGAGTCATTACCAGAACTACATAATGTGGACGAATGACACGGGTAAAATAAACCGTACGGCCGTACGGTTTAAAAATACAGAGTATAGTTTGCGGTGGTCAGCGAGCCACGGGGTGGCTTTGTTAGTTGGTTAGAGGAGGTCGAGGTAGCGGTCGGGGTTACGCCAGCAGTCATCGTGGTCACCACTCATGAAAACAATCTCTTCTAGAGGCAAGACCGCGGGGTCGTACCACGAACGGTCATCACCCTGAGTAATAACCGCCTTCCCCGCGAAGCGCTGTGGGTAATATGCGCTACGGCGGATACGTTGGTACATTCTTATTGCCGGAAATGGACGCAGCAATACGTAGACGCCATTCCACCACGTTTTCCAGGCGTAGTATTGGACCTGACCGTTACCCAGCACATGCACAAGGTCGTACCAAACGTGGCGAAACGCATTGTCGAACACGTGTCGACCGGTGTTACAGGAGGCATCAATTATTAGGTACGCTTGCGCAGGCTTTGGCATACGCAGCAGCAAATGCCCACCCGAATGAGCGATAACAAGGTCAGCTCGTCGCGGCTTTGTGACGATGCAGTAACCTCGGTCGGTTAGTGCTTGCCGCATGCGCTTGCCGTGGCGTGAACCTTCGGCAAACCCATATACTATACATGCAGTTTTTGGCACCCTACTTCCCTTCGGTAAGGTGTTTGTAGATGAGCTGCTTCACGCTAATATTTTCGTGTTCATTGCGGTGACCGCTGACCGTCCAGGTGAGGTGCGCGTTGGGTGCTTTTTGACTCAGTTCATAGGCGGTTTTTGGTGGGCAAACGAAGTCGTAGCGGCCTTGCACGATGTACAATGGCATTTTAAGTTTGTGTGCGTTTTTCAGTATAAAACGGTCGGGCAAAAAGCAACGTTTTGCAAGGAAGCGCATTTCTATAAGCATGCTGCCTGGCTCAAACTCCTCAAGCGGCTCTGGCGTATGCTGGTCGTTGAGGCTCATGACCCCACCCTCCAGGGTGCTGTAGACGTAAGCAGAAGCCCGGGCGGCTTGCTCGTCAGTGCCAAGAACGTTTGCCGTATGGTATTGGCTTGGTTTTGTGCGGTGCGCCCTAGGTGTTGCTGCCACATACCTGTCCCAAACATCGGGAAAATGAGCTTGGAACTGGCCTTCATTGAGCCAGTCGATCTCGCTCTGCGAGCCCGTGAACACGCCGCCTATCACTAAAGCGCTCACCCGCCGCGGCTCGCACAGTGCATAGTACAGGGCTAGTGTGCTGCCCCACGATTCGCCAGTGAGGATAAAACTGTCAATTTTAAGGTGGTCGGCAATACGCGTGATATCTGCGGCAAGTTCCTGCGTGTTGTTATGGTGCCAGCGGCCGAGCGGCGTGCTTTTGCCGCTGCCGCGTTGGTCGTGAAAAATAACGCGCTGAGTTTTTGGGTCAAACGGTAGTTTGTGCTTTTCTTTGCACTGGCCGCCGGGGCCGCCGTGTAGGAAAAATATGGGGTGTTTGGCTTTTTTATTACCCCAATCATGGACGTACAGGGTGTGGCCGTGACCGACCTCGAGCATATGCTCTGCTATGGTGTATGCGTCTGGGTTCATACAAAAAGAATACCATTTAGCAGGCATATCAGGTAGCAGATGGCAGAAATGTGGCAGATTTTAGGTAGCAGACAGCGGTCTGTTATCTGTTTGTCTGTTTCTTGCTATGTCTTGCTTTCGGGTTTCCAGTCGCCGCCATTTACGCGGTTTTTGGGTGAGCCGGCGTGCCAGTGGTCTGGGTCGGTCGCCTGGATTTCGTCCCACATGCGTCGGGCTGTTTTGGTGTAAAGCTTTGTGTTGGCTACCAGCAAACGGTTCGACTGCCACGTTTTGCGTAGGGCGTTTCCCTGCATGGCTTGTTCGCACAGTTCCATGTCTACGTCTAGGTTATCGGCATCCTTGACAATTTTTGCCTCTATGCACTCACGCTTTTCATATTCTTCGAGTATTGCTAAGAATTCCTCGCCCACGCTTGTTTCGTCCATCATGTCGCGCGCTGCGCCCGCTTCATCTTTGGTGACGTACTGGCGCGAGAGGTAGTCTACGTCGCCTGTACGACTCTCTGCTATGTCGTGTACCAGTGCCATTTTAACTATTTTGCCGGTATCAATCTGCCCGCCTTCGCGCGCCGCAATTACCAGCGCAATCCAGGCCACCCGAAAATGGTGGTCGGCAAGGTTCGCAAAGTTTTGGCTGTGAAAGCGCCGCCATTGCCGATCAATGAGCCTTAGCGCCCCTAGCTCATACAAAAAATCCACATCTCTGTTCATACGCTATGCGGCCAGCTGAGCGGCTTCAAGTTTTGTAATGCGGGTTGCGTGATTAGTTAGTTTCTCGTCATGATTTTCAATCTCAGCGCCAACTGTATCAATCATCGTATGGGTGGCCGTCTCGAGGTCATCAACTTTTTCTTCGACTCGACGGAGGGCCTTTTTCAGCTCCTTCGTTTGCTCACTCAGCTGAATTGAGACTTCGTTCCGTACAGTGGTTGCGATAAATTGTTTCAGGTCGTTAAGTTGGTCATCTGTCATTGTGCATGTAATTGTACGCCCGTCGTTAGTATGAGGCTAGTGTGGAATGCGCTACAGTTCAATACTTACCGGGCAGTGGTCGCTGCCCATGACATTGGGGTGGATTTGCGGGTTTTTCACCTTGCCGGCAATGTCCTTGCTAGCGAGCCAGTAGTCTATGCGCCAGCCGACATTGCGGGCTCGGGCATTGGCCCAGTGCGTCCACCAGGTGTATTTTTCGGTTGCGTTCGGGTTTGCAGCACGAAAGGTGTCTACAAATCCGGCGGAGAGATAGTCGCCAAACCGCTCGCGCTCTTCGTCGGTAAAGCCGTGCTTGCCCACATTTGCCTTGGGGTTGGCGAGGTCTATTGGTTCATGCGCTACATTCATATCGCCGCAGTAAAGTACAGGCTTGGTCTTTTCGAGCTCCTGCAGGTATGCCAGGCACGCTTTGTCCCAGTGCTCGTAGCGGAGTTTGAGCCGGCTGAGGTCGCCCTTGCTATTTGGCGTGTAGCACGTCACTAACCAGTAGTCGGTAAACTCTGCGGCGATGATACGGCCTTCTGCGTTTGGGTCGCCGTACGTGTCACCGGTAACCCCGTATTTTTCTACGATTTCACCCGGGAAGCCATCTATATATCTGAGCGGTTTCACCTTGGATAGAATGGCGGTGCCGCTATAGCCCTTCTTTACGGCACTAAAAAAGTGCTCTTCGTACTGCGGAAAATCGAACTCCACCTGCCCTCTCTCGGCTTTGGTTTCTTGCAGGCACAGCACATCTGGGTCATGTTCTTCAATAAACTTTTGCAGCAACCCCTTACCCAGTACTGCCCGCACCCCATTTACATTCCAGCTGTATAACTTCATTGGTTAGGCTTTAACTTCAAGCATGGTAACCCGTTCGTCGAGACGCTGGAGGTCGCGGTTGGTTTCGTTGACGGCTGCTTTAATTACTTTACTGTCCGAACGTAGCTCGGTAATGGTAGCTTCAATGGCAGGGATTCGGGCGGTTTGATGAGCAATTGCACTGACCGATTCAAGGAGACCATCAAAGCGGCTACGGTCGTCTTCGGCCAATGTCTCGACCCGGTCTTGCCTTTCTATTATTTGTTTCTGACCCTTCTCCAACGAGGCAACTGAACCCTGCAGCACCGCCTGACCCTTCTCCAACGAGGCAACTGAACCTTGCAGCGCTACCTGCCCCGATTCAAGAGATGTGAGTTTATCTATGATTTGTTGTGCAATATCGTCGGGCATAGTTGCATAAGTATACCCTTTTTTTACACGTTCAGACAAGTATGCCTGACCCACACTCACTTTTTACTCCTGTGTCATCCCGACCCCCGTATCAAGTACGGGGTAAACTCCGTGGAGGGATCTCGTTAGGCGAACATCAGACGGGAACTTTCGGCGGAGTTTACACTGAATTCATTTCAGTGCTCAAGATGACATTCAAAAAGACCTCATATCATAAGTCAATACTATCCATCTCCTTTTTTCACGAATGGTGTGCCCCGGCTCCAAATGGCATAGACGCGGTATACCATGAGTCGGGCTACGTGCGT
>JBASZU010000111.1:0-2664 GCA_049661165.1 Saccharimonadales bacterium (SeqCode) | reverse complement strand
AACTTCGCGAGCACGACCTCAAAATGAAACTTAACCCGCTGGTTGATGCCATCGCCGGACGACGCGTTGTCCTGGTAGACGACTCGATTGTGCGTGGCACCACCATGCGTAAAACCGTGCAAATGCTGCGCGACGCTGGCGCTACCGAAGTCCACCTCATGATAAGCTCACCACCCGTGCTCTACCCCGACTACTACGGTATAAATACTCCGACACAGAAGGAACTAATCGCTTCAGAAATGACAGTTCCAGACATACGCAAATATGTCGGTGCCGACTCACTCTATTTCCTAACGTACGACGGCATGATAGAGGCCACTGGGCTTCCCGAACACGTTTTTTCGGCTAGTTGCTTTACGGGCATATACCCCACACCCATCGGAAAGCGCGCGAAGGAAATTACCCACATAAACATCACCGACCGGCTCGTACCGGAGCAAACTGCGGCATGAAGCGTGCCGCCATCGCCATACTGGCATCGGGCAGTGGCAGCACGGCAGAAGCATTCATCCGTAACGTACAGACACAAAACTACCCGCTCAATGTCCGTCTGGTCATATGCAATAATCCAGATGCGTTTGTGTTTGAACGCATCAAACATTTGAATAGCGAGCTGAACCTCAATATTACCTCTGTGGTCGTGAACGGCCACACGCAGGCAGCAGAAAGACCCCCTTTGCATGGGCAACAAACGGACGAAGAGCAAATGGCAATTTTGGAACTCCTCCAAAAGCATAAAATTGACTGTGTTCTGTTACTGGGTTACATGAAGCGTGTGGGTACACGGCTAATCAGTCGCTATGGATGTCTACCAGAGCACACAAGCATATACCAGTGCCGTATGTTTAATACGCACCCTGGTTTGCTGCCTCAAACCATTGGAACCCACGGTCTGGGCACCCAAGAATACACGCTGGCACAAGGTATGACAGAGGCCGGACAAACCCTCCATGCAGTCGCTCACGAGTACGACACAGGGCCGACTGTGGCCGAACATCGCGTTGTGGTTGAACCCGACGACACTGCCGAGACACTCTTTGCCCGCGTACAGACCGCAGAAAAGGAGCATATCGCTAGCGACATCATGACGTTTCTAACTGCACAGGAGGAGTACCACAGCACCCACGACTCAACAGTAACGTAACGTTGTCATCCTGAACTTGTTTCAGGATCCATGCCTCTGATCAGATACAGAACCGCTCAGATTGCATAGATTCCGAAACGAGTTCGGAATGACACAAGGAAAAGGAGGTTCTATGGCAACTGTACTAATCATCGGGAGTGGCGGGCGAGAACACGCGCTGGCGTGGGGCATGGCACAATCGCCCACGGTTGAAAAAGTGTTTGTTTCGCCTGGGAATGCCGGTACGGCCACGGAAACTAAATGCGAAAATATCGCAATTTCTGGTGGTACTGAAGTGGTTGCGTTTTGTAAAGATCACAGTGTTGATCTTGTGGTTATTGGTCCCGAAGCACCTCTGGTGGCAGGTCTGAGCGATGTACTACGCGCTGCAGGTATCACGGTATTCGGCGCTAGCAAAGCCGCTGCGCGGCTCGAGGGCAGCAAGGCGTTTGCCACCGAGTTCATGCAGCGCCACAGTATTACTATTCCTGAATCTGTCATCGTGGATTCTGCGGACAAAGCTCAGGCAGCAATTGCAAAGTTTGGTGGGGCAGCAAAAAGCGTCATAAAAGCCGATGGTTTAGCCGGGGGCAAAGGCGTGTTCTTGCCAGATACTGATGCTGAGGCGTCCGATGCCATAAAAAAGATTGTGAGCGGCAAAGTAGACGGCGACGGTAGCCGGTTTGTTGTACAGGCTAGAAACCACGGCCCGGAGGTTTCTGTGTTTGTGCTGAGTGACGGCGAAAACTACCAGATAATTCCGCTCGCCTCTCAGGATCACAAACGACTTCTTGCGGGCGACAAAGGACCGAATACCGGGGGCATGGGTGTATACGCCCCCCTGCCCGACTGGATGCTTTCAGCTGTTCAATGGAATAAAATTGCGACAATTGCGCAAAAAACCGTCACAGGCATGGCTACAGATGACGCGCCGTATCAGGGGGTACTATACATGGGCCTCATGCTTGCCGAAGAATTGGGTGGTGACCCGCTGGTTATTGAGTATAATGCCCGTTTTGGCGACCCTGAAACCGAAGTTATCATCCCGCTGTTGCACGGCAACGGCGTTGACATCTACGACATGCTCTACGCGACCGCTGCTGGTACCATAAAAGATTTCGCGCTACCCACCATGCTCAATGCTGCCGCCATTGCCGTTTGCCTCGCCGCCGAAGGATATCCCGATGCGCCAATAACGGGCAAAAGGATCGCAGGGCTAGGCGAAGATTACCGAGACGTCACCGTTTTCCACGGTGGCACAAAACTCGAAAACGACGCGATTGTTTCTTCAGGTGGTCGCGTCCTCTTTGTCACCGGCCTGGGCGTGAACCTTGAAGCTGCTTCAGCTGCCGCTAACGCGGCCATTGGCGATAATGCCATTCACTTCCCCGGCATGCAGTACCGCCCCGACATTGGCTGGCGCGCCCTCGGTTCGTAATCACATACCGCGCACTTCCTATTGGTATCGCTCCTTTACCTTCTGATACGCGTCGCGAAATGCTACCCCCTGTCGCACTAAACGATTAACCTCACTCACGCTT
>JBASZU010000110.1:0-1514 GCA_049661165.1 Saccharimonadales bacterium (SeqCode) | reverse complement strand
TTGCACCGCTCCTTGGCTGGCTGGGGGTTTTTATTACGGGTAGCGACACGTCATCTAATGCGCTCTTTGGCGGCATACAGCAGCAAACGGCGCACACGCTAGGGATTGACCCCACCCTCACCGTGGCCGCAAATACCAGCGGCGGCGTCACGGCCAAGATGATTTCGCCCCAAAGCATCGCCGTCGCCACGGGGGCGACTGGCCTCACCGGACAGGAAGGAACGCTCTTTCGGTTTACTATACTGCACAGCCTTGCGCTCGTGAGCATCATAGGTGTAATTACATACTTACAGGCCTATCACCTGCCCTGGATGATTCCCAAGGCCGCCGAAGTTGCCGCTGCCGCCAGCCAGACGCGTATAGGGGGTGGTGAGATGGTGCTCGTTGCGCTTTCGGTCGTGGCCGTCATCGTCACAGCCCTGGTTGCGCTCCCAAAGCGCCTCCCAAAGCCAAAGAATCCCGCTGGCACAGCTGTCGCGGAATAGAGTTTAAGGGTCAGCATTCAACGATACAATCAGGGATGGCACTCTGGAGCAATCTCGGCATGGCCGTTTTAGCTCGCCAGCGCGGGCGAAACCGTGCATTTCACAGAAACTTTCGTTAGCTAACGCGAGGGCCCGCATTTACAAAATTTTGGCAAGGGCCGTTGGCTTTGTCACCACTTTGTCAATGAGGACATCACGGCAGGGGTCGCCCGTTTTTGGACTAAGTGCAAAAATAGGTTTACCCAGCGCCGAGGCGTATGCCATTTCCATAGTCACGCTCGCGCCGACATAATCGTCTTTGTTATACACATAGCAAACTTCAGCCTTGCGGATCCAGTCGAAGTGCTCGAGCGTAAAACCTTTGAACATTTTTGCGGTGTGATAAGGTGATACGTACGTTTCATCTTCATGGACTATGTGTGTAAAATCTGGCTCAAACACCAGTACCCCAAGCTTTTCAAGTTCTGTGCAAAACGCCGCAATTTCCGGTGCGTACTTTTTACTGCCACATACAACAACTGATTTCATAATCATTCTTTACCCCCTACAGGCATTGTTTCAGAACGAGTGCGTTAGCACGAGCTTTAGGGGGAGTGAATGTTTTTGAATTTAGTTCAAAAACATTCAGAGGGGCGAGCCCTTCTTCTAATTTACTTATGGAGGCACCGAGCGGGTTCGAACCGCTGTACGAGCTTTTGCAGAGCTCTGCCTAACCACTCGGCCACGGCGCCATGTCTAAATAGTATATATGAGGTTCCACCTCATACAAAACGCGGCTATACATAGTTTCTGACCCACACTCACTTTTTACTCCTGTGTCATCCCGACCCCCGTATCAAGTACGGGGTAAACTCCGTGGAGGGATCTCGTTAGGCGTACATCAGACGGGATCTTTCGGCTTCGCTCAAGATGACATTCAAAAAGACCTCATATCATAAGTCAATACTATCCATCTCCTTTTTTCACGAATGGTGTGCCCCGGCTCCAAATGGCATAGACGCGGTATACCATGAGTCGGGCTACGTGCGT
>JBASZU010000109.1:0-3674 GCA_049661165.1 Saccharimonadales bacterium (SeqCode) | reverse complement strand
GTACACCGGGTAGTGAAGCTGGTCTTCGTGTACGGCGAGCTCTAAAAACAAATCAGCTAGCTCATCCTCTACCTCGGCAATGCGCGAACCGGGCTTCTCTATTTTGTTAATCACCACAATAGGCTTGAGTTCGGCCTCAAGTGCCCGCTCAAGAACAAATTTGGTCTGCGGCATAGGGCCTTCCTGTGCATCCACAATCAGCAGGCAGCCATCAGCCATGTTCAGCGTACGCTCCACTTCGCCCGAAAAGTCAGCGTGACCAGGCGTGTCGACAATGTTTATACGGTAATCACCGTGCTGCACCGCCGTCACCTTTGCCGTAATGGTAATGCCCCGCTCGCGCTCTTGGTCCCCGCTGTCCATTATGAGCTCTTGGCTCATTTCAGCCTGGTTTTCACGGAACGTATGGCTCTGTTTCAATAGCCCATCAACTAACGTCGTTTTCCCATGATCAACATGGGCAATAATGGCAATGTTTCGGATTTTACTCGGGTCTTGTTTCATAAAATAAAGCGCCCCTCTTCAGGCGCCCTTCTTGTGTATAAGTATACACCATATGTGCGTTATTTCCTAGTTTCGTCGCGAATGGTGCCGATGAGCTCCTCTAGCACGTCTTCGAGCATGGCCGCTCCCGTTACAACCCCGTGGCCGTTGACCACCTGTGCTACGTGTGACCCAGACTGCTGCATACTAAGCAGCGCGCTGCGCAAGCTTGTGCCGGGGCGAATCATGCCGAGTGGCCGTATGTGGTTCGGAGCCAGCGGTTCATGGGCTTTTTCGTCTGCAAACTGCAGCACATCTTTTATGTGCAAATACCCGCGCAGTGAGCCCTTTTTGCCAGGAACTAGAAACCGTGAAAACCCAGTTGTGGCACAAAGATTTTCTATTTCCGCGGGAGTTGGGTGTGCGGAGGTGACGATAAGCTGGCTTAGTGGTATGATAACCCGCTTCACACTGTGATCTTCAAGATCAAGGGTGTTCGACAGCAGGTATTCTTCCTCATGACTCAGCAGCCCCTCGCGGTGAGATTCTTTGACAAACCCAGCCACCTCGTCTCGACTAAAACTACTACGAATCTCATCACTCGGGTGAATTCCCAGTGCGCGCACAGTAGCGTTTGCTATAGCGTTTAGCGTCACCACAATCGGACGGGTTATTTTCACAAAAAAGTGAAGGGGCGGAACCAGTATAAGCGCGGCTTTTGTGGAGGTAGCGAGCGATATATTTTTTGGTATCATCTCGCCGATAACGACGTGCAGATACACCATGACGGTGAGTGCTACCGCAAATGCAATGGGGTGATTCCATGCGGCAGCAACGCCCATGGCATGCAGGGGCTCTTCGAGCAAATGCGCAATCAGCGGCTCGCCGGCCGCACCGAGCACTAGGCTACAAACGGTTACGCCTAACTGGGCACCGGCAAGCATGAGTGAAACCCGTTCCATGGCTTGCAATGTTACTTTTGCAGTACGCGAACCAGCCAGTGATGCAAGCTCAATATTGCTCCGGCGGGCAGAAACAAGCGCAAACTCTGCTCCCACAAAAAAAGCATTGCCCAGTAGCATCATGATGGTAATAAAAAGGCCCATTTCAACGCTCATACCGACCCCTCAGTCGTTTCACCAGGAGTACTGAGCAGTAACCGTATACGGTCTATCCGCCGCCCGTCCATACGCTCAACTGTGAGCAGCGCGATCATCTCGTTACCTTCTCGGTCGACACAGCGCAGTTCTGCCCACTCTCCAACCGCCGGAATTTTTTCTAGGTGGTGAAGCATCAGCCCACCAATGGTTTCAACCTCTTCTTCCTCGGGCAGAAAAATCCCCAGTTCTTCTCCGACTTCGTCAGGACGCAGCAGCCCTGAAAGCAACCATGTTCCATCGCTCATAAGCCGGATATCAGAGCGGATGCGGTCATGTTCATCGTGCACCTCTCCCACAATTTCCTCAAGCAAATCTTCTATGGTCACTAGGCCGTCCATACCACCAAACTCATCTATAACAATCGCCATCTGGAATCCCCCTGCTCGCAGATTCTCGAGTAACGGCTCAAGCTCTATAGTGGATGGCACCAAAATTGGTGGCCGCATAATAGTACTGAGCGCGGTCTTACGGCGATCTGCTCTTGCCACGGCCAGCGCATGCTTTATATGTACAAAGCCAACGACATCATCCAGGCTCTGCCCGTACACCGGAAACCGGGATAGCCCTGTGTGCTTGGCAAGTTCGAACACATCACTGACATATGCGTCCTTAGGCAAGGCTTTTACACGGACTCGTGGGGTCATCACATCAAGCGCTGTGAGGTCACCAAAGTTAAGCGAGCGCTCTAGCATAATGGCTGTTTCGCGGGGTATGGTTCCTTTTTCAGCCGAACGGCGAACCAGTGATATTAACTCATCGGCCGAGCGAGCAGACGCCAATTCCTCCTGCGGCTCTATCCCGATTTTACGCAAAAACGCGTTAGCACTACCATTCAGCACACGAATTGGCCACTGCATAACAGAGGTAAAAAACAGCAGTGGCCCCTGCACTCGCTTAGCAGTTGCGACAGGCTTTGCGATAGCGAGATTTTTGGGTACCAGCTCACCAAATATCATGGTGAGTGCAGTGGCAAGCAGTAAACCAAGTAGCACCGCAAGTGTTGTGACCAGCTTTCCTGAAATACCCAGAGCTTCTAGCCATGGACGAATCAGCTCCGATATGGCAGGCTCTGCCAAAAACCCTATCAGGAGGTTTGTAATAGTTATACCCACCTGCGCGCTCGAAAGCTGTGTCGAAAGCGTGGTTAGTGCCCGAAGCACTCCCTTAGCCCTTCCGTCGCTTCTAGCGGCCAACCTTTCTACCGTTGTGCGGTTCACCGCTATAAGTGAAAACTCCGCTGCGACAAAGACACCGCACGCGAGTATTAGCAGCAGAGAGGTAAAAAGCAAAACAAATTCTATCATCTCTTGTGTAGCCACAGTATACCACAAACCGCTTTTGCTGTTTACTCTTTGTTTTAATGTTTCTTAGAAACCTTCAAAATATTTAAAAATATATTAGCTATTTGTGTTTATTCATGGTAATTTGTTGTGATAAATATCACACGATGTTGTAAATAAAGTAACATGTTTTTGGCCTCTGGAAATATTGCATAATAACACTCGTTTTGCTTGACTCCAAAATGCTTATGAACTAGCCTTACTGCCACGTGCCCAAAACTTTTTGGTGGAGTTTTGACGCGAGCGGTCCTCCCTGGCTCTCAATACTATTCGCCGGGATTGTACTTGGACTGCGCTTAAGGAGGGTATCTATGCGTAACACCGTATTATCAGCGGTCGCACTGGCGACCGTACTCTGTGGTATCACCATGCCACATGCATCAGCTCAAACGCTGAGCTTTCAACAAGATAAAGATTTTGTCAGCACAGTCATACTGGCCAGGACTGACGACGCAAACGAAGTGAAGCAAACAGAGGAGAAAAAGGCAAATGAAGTGAAGCCTGCTCCCTCCGCCGAACCATCAGCTCCAGCGCCAGTCATGGTAACGGTACAGCCGGGTGATAGCCTCAGCAAGATTGCCGAAGCTCATGGCACCACCTGGACGCGCCTGTTTTTCGCCAACACGGCCATTGCAAATCCAAACGTCATTAATCCCGGCGACCAAGTTCGCGTGCCTAGGGCAGATGAAGT
>JBASZU010000108.1:0-2827 GCA_049661165.1 Saccharimonadales bacterium (SeqCode) | reverse complement strand
TACGACAATTTTGAGCATAGCGAGCTGGTCTGCGGCGGTCACGGCGATGTTTTTATCAGTTCGGTTACCGGAAGGCACTAGCCATACTTCGTCCACGCCTGGCACGGCAAGGCACCGTGCAATTATTTCCGTATGCGCCAGAGTTGGGGGGCTAAAGCTCCCTCCAAACACGATGACTTTTCTTTTCATGCTGCACATTATCTCATATTCTTATCTCATAACTCTTAACTCTTATCTCTAACCAATGTATAATCATGAGCAGAATGGGAACATATAGCCTCAAGCAGCTGGAGCAAAAAGCCAATACTATCCGTGAAGACATCATTCGCATGCTGGAGCACGCTGGCAGTGGCCATAGTGCGGGGCCACTTGGCCTTGCCGATATTTTTACGGCACTGTATTTCGATGTCATGAAGCTCGACCCCAAAAACCCCGATTGGGACGAACGAGACATATTTCTGCTCAGTAACGGCCACTGTGTACCGGTGCAGTATGCGACTATGGCAGAAGCTGGGTACTTCCCCAAGCACGAGCTTATGACGCTACGGAAGTTCGGCAGTAGGCTGCAGGGTCACCCAGAGCGCAAGAAGCTACCGGGGTTGGAAAATACCAGCGGACCCTTGGGCTGCGGGCTAAGCCAAGCGGCTGGTATGGGGCTGGCATTTCGGCTGAACAAGCAATCACATCGGCATATTTACGTCGTTATGGGCGACGGCGAACTCAATGAGGGAAATGTGTGGGAAGCAGCCATGCTCGCCCCCAAGTACAATCTGACAAATCTCACGACAATAGTTGACCGGAATAACATCCAGATAGATGGCCCGACTGAGTCGGTTATGCCACTCGAGGATTTGAAAGGCAAATGGGAAAGCTTTGGCTGGCACGTTATGGAAATCGACGGCACCGACATAGAAGCCGTTATAGACGCCTGCGCCATGGCCAAGGCTATTACCGAAAAACCGGTCTGTATTTTGGCCTACACCGTGCCTGGCAAAGGTGTTGACTTTATGGAATACGATTTCCACTGGCACGGTGTGCCGCCTAACCACGAGCAGGCCCGTGAAGCCTTGCACGAACTCCGCACCCTAGGCGGCAAGATTCGGAGCGAACATGAGTAAAGGTATTTGGTATTTGGTATTTGGTATTTGGCAAATCGCAGCTGGGCTAGATACTAGATACCAAATACCATATACCCAGAATGGGGTGAAATAATGAGTGATTTACATCTGTTGCCTGTGCCAAATGAAGTGAAACCAGACGCCACGCGTAGTGGTTTTGGGCGTGGGCTGGTGCGTGCGGGCGAGGCGAATGAAAATGTGGTGGCGCTGTGTGCTGACCTGACGGGGTCAATCAAGATGGACGGGTTCCAGAAGGCGTTTCCGGAGCGGTTTATAGAAATCGGCATAGCCGAGCAAAACCTTGTGACCGTAGGAGCAGGGCTGGCTCTCGCAGGCAAAGTTCCTTTTGTCGCCAGTTACGCCGCCTTTAGCCCAGGGCGCAACTGGGAGCAGATTAAAACCGCGGCGTGCCTAAACGATGTGCCGGTGAAGGTCGTAGGTGGTCACGCTGGGCTGTACACCGGACCAGACGGCGCGACCCACCAGATGCTTGAGGACATTGCGCTCATGCGCGTCATGCCGGGTATGGTCGTGCTGAATCCTTGCGATGCCGTAGAAGCCGAAAAAATGGTGCTTGCCATGGCAAAAGACAAACGGCCAAACTACATCCGCCTGTGCCGCGAAGCCACGCCCATTATAACTACAGAAAAAACACCGTTTGAGATCGGTAAGGCCTATGTGTTTACCCCGGGCAGCGACGTGACTATCATTGCCACTGGCACCATGGTGTACCCGGCGCTTGAAGCCGCCGAAAAACTGTATAAAGACGGTATAGACGCCGAAGTGATAAATGTGCCGACAATCAAGCCGCTCGACGAAGAAACTATCCTAAAGTCTGTACGTAAAACCGGCTGCGTCGTTACGGTAGAAGAAGCCCAAATAGCCGGTGGTCTTGGTGGAGCCGTAGCTGAGCTTTTGGGTGAAAACCACCCCGTTCCGCTGAAGAGAATCGGCATACGCGACCGCTACGGCGAAAGTGGCACTCCCGAAGAACTCCTAGAACACTTTGGCTTAGACGCCAAACACATCCGCCTCGCCGCCCACCACGTGGTAGAGCAAAAACGCTAGGGTTGAGCCGTAGTTGATTTCAAAGTCTGTCCAACTATAAATGAAATGACAGGGCGGTTTTCTGGGATGAGACCATCGGGACAAGGTAATTGTGTAATTGCGTTGCGGTTTGAAAATTTGTAGGCATCGTATAGTTCCGACGGTACTGTTATATCGGGTCTTTTCGGTTGCCCAATGACAAGCTGTATGCCGCGGCAACTCAATGAAAAGGGCTGGATTACGTAGCCACCTTCTATTCGGACATTGTACCGACCGCTTTGTGCGTCTGGACTAAGCGAAAAACCGTCAGGTTTATCTGAGAGCTCAGCACCTGTAGCATGTATGAATGTCCAAGCAATAATTCCCAAAAGAACCGTGGCGGCAAAACCTCGTGCTACAAATGAACTATGTTCTGGGGTAAGTGACATTATGAATTATTTAATTATATTGTATAATAGCAGATTTCTTTGATTAAGACAAGCGCAAGCCGTATACTATGGGTATATTTCAAATACGGAGGGGGTTATGGCACTATCATTGCAGCAGGTACGGGATAATTGTGCGAAAGCACGGGCGCGTATGGGGCAGGCACGGGCGGAGCACTGGGCGTTTGGGGCGTTTAACCTCGATGACCAAGCGACCCTGAAGGCCGTGGCACTGGC
>JBASZU010000107.1:0-5519 GCA_049661165.1 Saccharimonadales bacterium (SeqCode) | reverse complement strand
GCGTACCTACCAAGAATCTTCAAACGGTTCTTAATGAATGGATGGCTCGGCATAACCAGCCGCATCTTTTTGACTCACCATTCACCTACCTACAGGTTTGCTTGTTCCATGTTCGTTGACAGAGCCTTGTTTTGGGTTCATTACACTAAAATGGAACAACCCGTAAACTTGTAAGTGCAAAGCTAACAAGTAAAGAGGAGTTGTTCCAATGTCCAAACTACCAAATATTGCCAGTAACTTAAAGTGCTGGCAGATCCTTAACATCATTGTCTTCGGAGATGTCATCTCATGTCCTGTCTGCGCTGTCACAATGAAGGAGAACTATTCAAGGAGATATTTGTGGTGCAAACAATGCCGTCGTAAATACCGAGCAACGGCCTATAGGAGTTCCTGTCAACCTGCCGGACACCGCACCGTTACTAGAAGGTATCGTCCAGGCCGATGAAAGCTATTTCAGCAAAAAGAAAAGTAAACAAACGAAGTACATCGTCGCTGGTGCGGTTGAGCCGCACAGTAGTAAGACAGCGCTACGGATTACCGGAGATCACGACTCTGGCAGAGACCGTGATGTGCTTGAACAGTTTATCCAAGATACCGTTAAGTCTGGCAGTATGGTAGTAACAGACAAATGGTATGCCTACGATGAGTTACCACTGCTTGGCTATGAGCACGAAAGTCATAACCACAGTAAAGGAGACTATAGCGATACCAACCATGGTGAGAATATCTGGAGTGTCAGCAAACGGCATGCCAGAAAGTTGTATGGTGGCAGGATACTCACAAAAGACCTGCATAACCTCTGCAAGGAATGGATGGCGAGAGTTAACCACCCAGAGTACTTTCACAGCCCGATCCAGTATCTACGGTTTACGCTTGTTCCATGTTAGTTGACTGAACCTTGTTTTTGTATTTCCCCCTCGGAAATAGCAATGGTTTCAAGCTATAAAAAACCACAGGCATTTTGTTATTGACAAGTCCAATATTGCCAGCTACTATAGGGGTAGCACTGAATAAAAAAAGTGCTCAAAAACAAAAACGACCAAAAAAACGACGGCCTCTCGCAAGCCGTCGTTTATAAAGAAAAACGAAACCCAAACACACAGAAAAATTTATATGTTACGCAACCCATCCGCCTACAGATGGGTTGCGTTCTTTTTGTATAGTTGTATAATCCAAACCTAACGAAGTATGAGATCTCAGCCTATCCACGGGGTGGTGGAAAACGGCCAACACGGGTTGGTCGTAGATATTGAGTGTCAGCTCACAAAGGGCTTGCCCGCCATTGTCATTGTGGGGTACGCCACAAAGGCCGTCGACGAGGCAAAGGAACGGATCCGCAATGCCTTTGCCAGTTCAAAACTAGAACTCCCTATTAAACGAATTACGGTAAACCTAGCGCCAGCGGATATCCCAAAAGAAAGCACCGGTTTTGACCTGGCTATTGCAGTAGCCATACTACGCGCGTCTGGCCAATGCCGAGAGATTCCCATGAGCAGCGCCATCATCGGTGAGCTCGGACTGGAAGGCTCGGTCCGTCCAGTCCGCGGAATCATCGGCAAGCTACTTGCAGGCAAACATCACGGTATAGATACATTCATTATTCCTGAAGAAAATGTTGCACAGGCTCGTTTGGTACCAAACGTTCGTCTCATTAGCGTGTCTACGCTAACAGAGCTATATGATTATTTGAATGGGCACAAGACACCGACCATCCTGAATACTTCAGATGAGCAGTTCGCATCCGAACAACCCATAGAGGCCGGTGAAGACCTCATCTGTCTTGAAGATGTTGTCGGCCAAATGCTTGGTAAACGAGCTGTTGAAATCAGCGCCGCCGGCGGACACAATGTCTTACTAGGCGGACCTCCTGGCACGGGTAAAAGTATGCTTGCAAAGATACTGCCAAGCCTACTGCCCTCCATGTCCCGCGACGAAATGCTAGAAGTAACCCACCTGCACAGCCTAGCTAGCAATGACTTCAATCAGCTCGTAACCACAAGGCCGTTCCGGTCGCCACATCATAGTGCTAGCAATGTCGCCGTAGTTGGTGGCGGCAACAGTGTCCGGCCTGGCGAAATGAGCCTCGCACACCGCGGTGTCTTGCTGTTCGATGAGCTCCCAGAGTTCGGGCGCGTGACCGTGGAGGCACTCCGTCAACCGCTTGAAACTCGCACCGTTACCATCGCCCGCGCTAAAGAAACCGCTGAATACCCAGCACACTTCATTTTCATAGCCACAGCAAACCCCTGCCCTTGTGGCCATTACGGCACTAGCAAGCCCTGCCGCTGTCTGCCGCACCAAATTGTGCAGTACAGACGGAAGCTTTCTGGTCCCATTCTTGACCGTATTGACATCTACGTAGACGTTCATGAAATCGACAACAGTCACTTGCTCCGCGAAGGCCGCTCTGACGGGCCTTCATCAGAATCAGTCCGCGAAAAAGTGGCTGCAGCCCGGGCCCGCCAAGCAGCCCGCTTCGGTTCAAGTGCTAAATTGAACGCCGACATGACCAACCGAGAGGTAAAAGCACTTGGACGACTAGAACCGGCTGCTAAAGATATGCTCGACACAGCAGCAGAAAAGTTTGGCCTGAGCGCCCGTGCCTACATGCGCTGCGTCAAACTTGCCCGCACCATTGCCGACCTAGATGACTCCGACAGCATCCAGCCAAAGCACATTGCGGAAGCCCTCCAGTACCGCCCCCACCAGTTCCACGACAATTAATCAGCGCCCAGAAGAAGCTGTTTGACCTCTGTGACTTAATCTGTTACACTTCCAAGCACGAAAGTAACCAAGGAGAAGTCGAAATCAGCACGAGTACGCGCCTGAATGGACAAATTCGGGCACCAGAAGTACGGGTCATCGATGCGGATGGCAAACAGCTCGGAGTCATGAGCTCACGCGAAGCGTATATGCTCGCGCAAGAGGAGGAGCTCGACTTAGTCGAGATTTCACCGGGGGCCAACCCGCCTGTCTGCAAAATCGTCGACTGGGGTAAGTTTAACTACCAGAAGACAAAACAGGCACAGAAAAATCGCCTAAACAACAAGGTTCTTGACATGAAGCAAATGCGCTTCGGCCTCAAGATTGGTGACCACGACCTCGCAGTCAAAATGAAGAAAGTAACTGGCTTCCTCGAAGCCGGGCACAAGGTGAAAATCACTCTTTTCTTCCGCGGACGCGAACTCGCGCACAAAGATATTGGCTTCAAACTTGCCGACCGGGTAATTGCAAGTTTTGGCGACAGTATAGCTGTTGACCAAAATCCGCAGCTCACTGGCAAACAACTTTCGTTTGTCATCAGAGGCGTCGCCGTAAAAACTCCCAAACCGGAGCCCGAAGCAGCGTCATCTGATACGGTTTTATCAATTTAAACGAGTCATTGACAAGGAGATACCATGCCAAAACTCAAGTCTCATAGCGGCACCAAAGACCGCGTACGAGTCACTAAGAACGGTCGTGTTCGCACCCGTCACTCACACGCTAGCCACTTCCTACAGAAGAAGAGCGGCGCTCGCAAGCGCAAGCTGGCTGGTTTGGAGACAATGAACGCTACCAACACTAAAATAATCCGTAAGCAGTTGGGGGTTTAGCGTCATGCGAGTCAAACGAGGTGTCACCACCAGAGCAAAACACAATAAAATCCGTTCGGCAGCAAAAGGCTTTAGCCACCCGAACCAAGTTAGCATAAAGCGCGCTAAGCAGGCCACTACCCGAGCACTGCAGTTTGCCTACCGCGACCGCCGCAACCGCAAGCGCACCTTCCGCGCCCTGTGGAACACACGCATAAATGCAGCTGCCCGTCTAAACGGCACGACCTACAGCCGCCTTATCGCTGGCCTAAAAACCGCTGGCATTGAACTAGACCGAAAGGTTTTGGCCGAACTAGCTGTCAACGAGCCAAAAGCCTTTGAAGCAGTCGTAAAAGCCGCCAAAATCGAGAAATAGAACTCTCGCCGAACACGAAAACACCCCTAAAACTAGGGGTGTTTTCGTGCCCAATCAAATACTCATACGTTGGATTGGCAGTTCGGTTTCATTCCGGCTAGGAGTAAGTCTAGCAAGATGCTATAATTACCCCTGTTAGATTACCAGCTAATCGCTAGTCCTTTCATAGATTAGAGGAAAGTCCGGGCAGCATAGGGAGTGACAGCCGCTAACGGCGGCCGGGGGCGACCCTAGGGAAAGTGCCACAGAAACGAAACAGCCAGCTTGCTGGTTACGATGAAACGAGTGTCCGCCGTAAGGTGGATGGGAGTTCTGGCGAACTTGTTCGCGTTAACTCCTACGGTAAGAGCGCACAACGCCCTATGGTGACATAGGGAGTAGGTAAACCCTGTCTGCTGCAAGGAGTGAGCTATAAACGTTCCCGCGATGCTCACGTTTGACCCCGCTCGAGCCTGCGAGCAATTGCAGGCCTAGATAGATGATTAGCCTCGACAGAACCCGGCTTACAAGTAACCTAACATAATATGAAAATACGTTCGTTCTCCGAGCGTATTTTCTATTTAGTCGACACGTTGAGCTTGCGAGCCAAGCTGGGCATCGAGGCACTTGTTCACCTCGGCATCGGCCAGCTTGTTGAGCTCGCGCGGCACGTGGTCAAATGTAATCTTTTCGAACTTGGGCAACAGCTGTTGTATAGCATCGTGAATAGGCCATAGGTCGCGGTTTTTCACTTTGAATATTTTTTTCATTTGGTTAACCACCAGCATACTGTCCATATACACGTGCACGCTCCTCGCCTGATGCCGTAGCGCAGCCTCCAAGCCAAACTTCAAAGCCTGATACTCCGCCTGATTATTTGTTGTAATTCCCAGAAAAACCCCCTGCTCGTGCACGACGTTCCCGTCCATGTCCAGCAGTACATACCCACTCGCGGAGGGGCCAGGATTGCCCCGTGAGCCTCCATCCGCATACAATTGCACCTCTGTTATTTGCGTAGTATTTTTATCATCACTACTTTCCGGTGCTCCTTTTTCATCGCCCTCGGCAACTGCATCTATCATCTTTGCGAGCTCCCAGTCTCGGTCTGTAATCATCTGCTTCGGCTCGTGTGTCGACAGCCAAAATTCAACAACATTCCATTCATTCTGCCAGCGCGGATGATGGTCAAGATCATTCACAATTGCACTCACCTTTTCCATAAATGCCCACGCATGATGAAAGTCGCTAAAGACAAATTGTTTATACAGCCCATGTTTTGTTTCGGTCCACATACGGTTATCTTAGCAAACAATAAGCTCACCAGAAAGGTGAGCTTATTCATGGTCGGGGTGACAGGACTTGAACCTGCGACCTCACGGCCCCCAGCCGTACGCGCTACCAGGCTGCGCTACACCCCGACGTCAGTTCTATTTTACACCAGTTTGGTAATAAGTGGGGCCTACGGCTGACCCACACTCACTTTTTTGACACATAACAAAAACGACCCTACAGTTTTGGTTACAAAAGCTAAAACAGAAAGGTCGTTTTCTAATGACTACACTACAAAAGATGGCAACTGCTGTAAAGCGGCT
>JBASZU010000106.1:0-4706 GCA_049661165.1 Saccharimonadales bacterium (SeqCode) | reverse complement strand
CGTACCTACCAAGAATCTTCAAACGGTTCTTAATGAATGGATGGCTCGGCATAACCAGCCGCATCTTTTTGACTCACCATTCACCTACCTACAGGTTTGCTTGTTCCATGTTCGTTGACAGAGCCGGCTAATCTGGCCTGTACTCATACAAAGCCAATATTGCTATACTGAAAGCCTATGGCGAAAAACAGTGTGAAATTTGTATGTAGTTCTTGTGGTGCCCAAAGCAGCGCGTGGGCGGGGCGGTGTAGCCAATGTGGCGAATGGAATACGCTGCAGGAAGAAGTTCAGCTTGTTGCCGCCAGTGGAAACGGGGTGAAGCCGACAGGGAAGATTTTGGCATCCCAGGATGTACTGAGTAGTACGCGTCAAAAAGAAAAACGTATACCAACCACACTGGCTGATGTAGACGCTGTGCTGGGCGGCGGGCTTGTGCATGGCGGGGTGGTGCTGATTGCCGGGCAGCCAGGGATTGGGAAGAGTACACTCCTTATGCAGGTAGCAAACCACGTAGCAGCGAGCAGGCCAGTACTGTACATTAGCGGCGAAGAATCCGAACATCAGGTGGCTATGCGGGCATCTCGACTGGGAGCATCTGCAACCCAGCTCGAAATAGCTAATAGCAATCAAGCAGATGACGCAGCCGCTACCATTGCCAGCAAACAGTTTGAACTTGTGGTTGTCGATTCTATCCAGACGATGAATGCGGCCGGTGTTAGTTCTGCGCCAGGTAGTGTTAGTCAGATTACCAACAGTACAAATATACTCCTGCAGGCGGCGAAGCAGTCAAATACGGCACTCATCATCGTTGGACATGTCACCAAAGAAGGCTCTATAGCTGGGCCAAAAATTCTTGAACACATTGTAGACGTTGTCCTCACACTTGAAGGAGATGCCTACGGCGGTTTTAAGGTGCTTCGAGCCACCAAGAACCGGTTTGGACCCACCACCGAGGCAGCAATAATGGAAATGGATGAACAGGGGCTGAAACCTGTCCTGAACCCTTCACAGGCACTGCTTGAAGAGCGACAAATCACTGACGGCTCGGTGGTACTCGCGACCCTAGAGGGCACGCGACCACTTCTCGTCGAGGTGCAGGCCTTGGTAAATAAGACGAGTTATGGGTACCCAAAACGGGCCGCAAGCGGGATAGACCTAAACCGCGTGAACTTGCTTGTCGCCATGTTAGAACGTCGCACCAAGCTCAATTTGGCTGAAATGGACATTTACGTCAACATTGTGGGTGGACTGCGCTTGCAAGACCCGGCTGCCGACCTCGCAGTTTGCATGGCAATTGGGTCGGCTGCAAAAGGACTTCAGCTGAAACGAAACGCAGTTGTCTTCGGTGAAGTGGGTCTCTCGGGTGAAATCCGCCACGTGCCATTTATCGAAAAACGTATTGCTGAAGCCGAAAAACTCGGTTTTGACTGCGCAGTTGGGCCGAAAGCACGGGGTAATAAGCGGCAGCCGAGTTTTCTTGTCGTGGTGCCAGATGTGCGCACTGCTCTCAATGACTTTCTGAAATAAAGTTGGATTGGTAAATGTTTCGAGCGTTACTAGTTCCCGTGACCCGAGTTACCGCGCCTTCACGTACTGCCAGAGTCAGGGGGTTTTGTGACCGTGATGGTTACCGCATCTGTACCCTCGTAAAGAACACTGTCAGAGACTCGAACACTAAGCTGCAGACTATCCGGTGCATCGCTTGGTGGTACATAGGTAAACTGGTAATCACCACTCGTATTCACAGCTTGTGACTGGACGGTCTGACCACCAATTATGAGCAGTAGTGTGCCAGGGAAGGTTGCACGTGCGCTGTTGGTTAAGGGGTGAGTCCCTTCTTCTATGTGCACCATAATGCTGCAGCCCGCTACTGGACATGTTAGGCCAGCTTGACTACTGGCGGCTGCGCCGTTAACCGCGGTTATACTGGCAGACGGTTTCGTGTCATTGCAGTTATGCACGTCGTCGTTAGCTGCGGAGGGAGCATTTCCGCCGGTACTACCGCCCGAGAAGACATCAACATTCCAGCCGGCGGCGTTGCTGTTAGCGCTATTCTGTTTTGCGAGCGGCGGCGTACAACTTGTTGCAAGCTTGTTTGAAACTTTGTCGAGTGTTTCATTGCTTGCGACCGATTTGCCGACATACCATGAGGGGAAGAGGTCAGTAGCTCGGCTCGGGACAATTTGTCCAGCACCATTTTTGCTGCGGTTAATAAAAGCGGGTGCGGTCTTTATGCCAGCAGGCTCTTTCCAGTTGTCGGCTGCTCCAGCGCGGTCGTGCGCACCCTGCATGAATTGCTTCATTATGGGCGCGGTCATGTTTTCTGGCTGGCCAACGTAGGGCACGGTACGAGTGTGGTTGCCGACCCATATGCCGGCCGAGTACTTCTTTGACCAACTAACCATCATACCGTCGAGCAAATTGTTGGTTGTTCCAGTCTTGATTCCTATCTTCCAGCCCTTATAGCGGTGGAATTTTAGACCGGTACATCCCTGTTCGTTACAGCTGTTACCGAGGTACGATGCCGCGGGGTCAGAAGCCATGTCGTTCACGATGTATGCGGAATCGGGCTTTACTATTTGTTTTCCAGCAGGCTGCTTGAATTCCTTCAAAGTTTTGCCTGAAGCATTCGTGACCTTCAATATATATGTTTTTGGCAGTGCCTTACCGAGCCGAGAAATTGACGCGATTCCGTTAACATGGTCATCGAGGTGGAGATAGGCACCGTCGCCGATGCCTGCCGAAGCGTAGCACTGGGTCTCATCAGCCTTTGTGGCCGTGGTGACATCGGTGCCATCTTTGAAGCAACGGTAGCCCTCGGGATTGTCCATCAGCCCGTCTATGGTGGAGATAACTTTGTTGATGGAATTTGTGCGACCGGGGCTGGTATCGTTTGGTACCGCAGAGGTGAATGCTTTGACAGCGGGCACGTTCCGGGAACCGCCGAGTGCGTAGCGCAGTGTCATTGGGCCAGGATAGCGCCGGTCGAAGTCGAACAGGCAGTTGCCGTTGGGCGGAAGGGCCTTGTTGGTACACACATATTGCGCAATCGGGCCTTGCGTATCGTACAGTACACTACCGGCTCCGACGTTTTTGTTGTTGTCTATAAACGTCAGGTAGTTGTATGGCTTAATGCTGGAACCTGGTGATATATACATCTGGTTCGCATAGTTATTTTCACCATATCCCGGCGTGTCTAGCCCCCAGCCTCCTACAAGTGCTACGATTTGCCCGGATTCATTATCTTCGGCCACAAAAGCACCTACGTCTGCCCGCTGTAATTTCATTCGAGCCCGACCGTCAGCCATTGATTTTTCTGCGAGAGCCTGCAAGTCCATATCTACCGTGGTTGTGACTTTCCAGCCACCGTTGTCTACGACGGCCTTTGGAAATGTTTTGTACAGTTCATCTTTGGCGGCCTGGACAAAGTAGGGTGCCTTGATGTTTACGTACTTATCTTGGCGGGGTTTTACCTGTGCAAGTATGTCTACTTTCTTGGCGGCATCGCGTTGCCCTGAGCTTATGTACTTTTCGTCTTTCATGACGTCGAGGATGTAATGCTGTCTACCGATAAGCCACTCTCTGTCGAAGTAGTTTGTACCAAGGCTTTTGTTGAACTCTGGGCTACTAAAAGGCGAGAGTGAGCCAGGGGCTTTTGGAATGGCTGCGAGCATAGCGGCTTGGGCAAGACTAAGATCTTTTGCGCTCACGCCGAAATAATCCTGTGCAGCCGTTTCCACGCCGTAGTTTACATTGCCGTAGGGTGCCATGTTTAAGTAACCTGTTAGAATTTCTTTTTTGCTGTACTCTCGCTCAAGTTCAACGGCGAGAATCAGCTCCTTAACCTTACGACTCACGGTTCGCTCATTTTCCCAGCCCTCACTAAGCTTCACGAGTTGTTGGGTAATGGTTGAGCCACCTTGGCGCCCGCCACTGCCGCCTTTTACTTCATTCACAACTGCTCGAGCAATCCCTTTTGTATCGAAGGCACCGTGTTCAAAGAAATTACGGTCTTCTATGGCCAGGGTTGCCTGTTTCATAACTTCGGCAATTTGGTCATCTTCGACAGGGACACGTTTTTTGGCTTCGTAATCTTGATACAGGAGAATCTTACCAGTTCGGTCGTAGTAGGTTATGCTGCCACCAAAATTGCTGCCATTCACATCGTTAATTTTCGGCAAATCTTTACGGAAGTACGCAAAAACACCAACAACCACTAAAAATCCGACCACAAATGTCACGCCGGTGATTTTGAGTGCCATAATTGCACCTTCTCGGCTAAACCAATACTTCACCGCCCGCTTTGGACTGATCCGGTACAAAAAGCGCTTGATAGGGTTGGCTGGAAGGCTACTGAGGTAGGCAGCTTTGCGCCGTGCTTTTGCTTCACGACCTGCTTTGAGTCTTTCGTTGAGGGTTTGGTTTACTTTTATAGTCTTGCCACTACGCGTCGTAAACGTATTTTTTGCCTTCGAGCGACGGGGACGGTTTGATTCGAGTTTATTCATAGGGCTGCTAGATACCTATCTCCACTTACTGCTGAACTCTAGTATAGCAAACATAGCATACTCAAGCACAACTGACCCACACTCACTTTTTTGACACATAACAAAAACGACCCTACAGTTTTGGTTACAAAAGCTAAAACAGAAAGGTCGTTTTCTAATGACTACACTACAAAAGATGGCAACTGCTGTAAAGCGGCT
>JBASZU010000105.1:0-13282 GCA_049661165.1 Saccharimonadales bacterium (SeqCode) | reverse complement strand
GTACGGCCGTACGATTTATTTTAAGGAACAGGGGGGCAAATTTATGGCACTGGAAAAATGAGGATTATTCGGTACAATAAAACATAAGTTAGATACATAGAACACGACGAGAGTAGTCCATGCAGCCAAATGGGAATCGCAAAGTTGTCCTCAGTTTTCGACCAGAGCATCTGGTTGGGTGGGGTGTGACTATCATACTTTGCCTGGTTCCTGTTGTGCTCTGGATGCGAATTCATCCGCTCAGCACCATTCATGGCTTCATACCGACCATGCTCAACCTTGGCCGCATAGCCGGTCTGGTTGGAACTGTTATGTACGCACTCAACCTGGTCTACGCGACCCGTTTGCGCTTTTTAGAGTACTGGTTCGGCGGACTGAACCGCGTATACATTGCCCACCACCTGCTCGGTGGGCTAGCGCTCATTATGCTTTCGTTTCACCCACTTTTTTTAGCACTGCGCTACGTCACGACAAACATCAAACAGGCAGCACTGTTGCTCGTGCCGAATGGGCTATTTCCGCTGAGCGCACTGTTCGACACCAAGCATGAATACCACGCCGTAGTGCTCCAGCAATGGGCAACCATGTTCGGGAGTATTGCGTTTTGGGGCATGGTTGGGCTCTTGCTAGTAACGTTTTTTATAAAACTACCATATCGCCTCTGGTTGTTTACGCATAAGTTCCTGGGCGTCGCTTTTTTCATTGCCGGACTCCATATATTTTTCATCAGCAGCGACACGTCAAATGATGCGGCGATGAAGTGGTACATGCTTAGCATTGTTGCCATTGGGTTGGCCGCTTTTGTGTATAAAACACTGGTCGGCAATATTGTGATTCGCAAATACAAATACAAGGTAAGCTCAGTGCAAGTTGTAGCCGGCAATGTCGTTCAGGTACTCATGACACCGCTCGCTGCTACTATGCACTATAAGCCGGGCCAGTTTGTCTTCGTAAAGTTTAGCGGCGGCGGACCGCATGTAACAGGCGAGTGGCATCCCTTTTCTATTAGCTCTAGCCCGAAAGACCCTGGCTTAGAACTAAGTATCAAGGGGCTGGGCGACTACACAAACGCACTGGTAAACCTCCAGGTCGGTGCTACCGCCACCGTCGAGGGAGCCTACGGGCGCTTTAGCTATGTGAACTACAAAGTGAAAGACCAGGTTTGGATTGCCGGAGGCATAGGGATAACACCGTTTCTGTCTATGCTGAAGGATTTGCCACCCGAGGGACATCGGGTAGATTTGTACTACGCGGTCAAAACCGCCAGCGAAATGATTGACCGAGACAAACTTGCCCAGCATTCGCATGCACGGGAGAACGTGCGGGTCATTCCATACATTGGCGACCAGCAGCCAGGACATCTTGATGTCAGCTTTATAGAAAAAAACAGCGGCGAGCTAAAGGGCAAGGATTTCTACATATGCGGCCCACCGCCCATGATGCAAGGACTGAAAAAGCAGCTCCGTGCTCACGGTATACCTGCCACCAGTATCCACAGCGAAGAATTCGGCATGTCATAAGAAAGAATGGAGAATAATGAATGGTGAATCATGAAAAATCCACAACAGCCACGCTCATGTCGCGGGCTTCGCACTTCGAGCTCATGCTCATTTTCTCGGCGAAGCACGGAAGGAGCCGTACTGGGGTACGGCGAGTGAGTACTGTAGCGGAAAAATGTGCAGGAGCCGAAGAAGCCAGCAGAGTTGGCGGCTCTGCCGACAAGCCGGCTGGCTGGTGCGGAGCACGTGTATGTGGCTAAAGAAACTCGTCGGCCTGAGCATGCTCATCACCCTCATCGGCATGAACGCCATAGTTCTCGCCGGATTTTTTGGGCCCGATAAAAATAAAGGTAACTTCGCACTTTCTCAAACGTCCGCCACACCGCCAACCGTGACACTCACGGCAGAACCCGCAGAGTCTTCGGTTGGCTCGTTTAGCGCCCTCAAATGGGACGCAACGGGTGATGTCACCACCTGTACCGCCAGCGGCGATTGGAGTGGTACAAAAACGCCCTTTGGCAGCGAAAGTACCGGCAGGCTCACCGCCGAAGGCACCAAAACGTATACACTTATTTGCACCAACAAAGCTGGCCAAAGCCAACCCGCTACTGCAACCATTGCAGTGAAGCCGGCAGCCGCGGTTGCGACCACGCCTGCCCAAACAAGCACCACCACGCCAACAACCGGCTCAACACCTAAAGCAGTCGTCTACTGCGACGGTGCAAGTCCGTGCTACGGCCCACGCGAAGTTGCGTCGCATAGCGGTGCCGGGAATTGTTGGGGCTACAATGCTGGGCGTGTCTTGAACATAACAGGGTTTGATGCCGCATACCATAAAGGTAAAAGTGGCATCAGCAGTATTGAGGTTGGAGGCGTATGCGGTAAAGACCTCACTGGCTCATTGGGCGGGAGCGTTAGTGCTGACGGACAAACCAGAAACCACAACTCCACTACCAAATCGAATGCCGATAGCAATATGATTCCATATTTTAGGGGCTATTACGATCCAAATAAACCGTAAGCAATTGAGAGATAAGAAGTAAGAGATATGGGTCAAGAGAAAACACAAGGGGTCAAGGGTAAAAAGCAAGGTCAGTCCATAAATGGGGTGAAAACCTCAGATGTAAAACGCCGTCCCAGGTGGAATTTTGAAAAAAAGCTGTTCTCGGCCAGCGTCTTACTCTTTGCTATGTCGTTCGTGGCACTCCTGGCAGCCGTATCCACAGCGAACGAGCGAACCCGAGTGCCTTTTGCGGGTGTGGAAACTGGCAAACCTATCTCAAGCGGCGTTAGCACCATCACAGTCACCAACATCCGCCGTACGAGCGGTAAAAAACCGTTTGTAGCCCCAAACGGATACGAATATATCATCCTGACACTGTCCGTTCGTAACAACGGCGAAAAACCATTCGATCTGTTTCCTACTAGCGATACATACGTAAAGACGAACAATGGGGAGGTTAGCTACATCGCCCCATATTCGCTCGAGTATCCATTTCGGAGCGGGCAAGTACTGCCAGGCGAGTCAACAACGGGTGAGTTAAGCTACCTTGTTCCAAAAAACACCGCGTACAAGTTCTACGTTGAATCGGGCTGGTCGGGCGGCGCCGTGTCATTCATGGTACAATCAGATAAACACAAGCAGGATTCACCCTAATGGCATTTGACCCAGTTGTCGTCGAGTTTAACGCACCGAAAACGCCTATAGGAAGGTGGCGCGACAAACTACCCCACGTCGGGCCACGCGGTACGAAGATAATGATAGTCATCACGTCTTTTGTGATGATTGCGAGCATGGTAAGTTTTGCTGTTTTTACCGTCCAGAGCAATAACGAAGCCTTCAGCAAAAAGCATGGACTTGATATAAATGCCCCTCAAACAAGTGGTACCGAAAAGAACTCCTCGGCGCTACCTGGTGGGGGCATCGCAGTAGGCATAGGTGGCACCACGGGCAAAAATGCGCCAGAAATAACACTCACGGCCGACCCCGCATCGGTAGTACAAGGTCAAACAAGTACCCTCAAATGGAGCGTCACGAACAATCCAAAATCGTGTGTTGCCAGCGACGATTGGAGCGGGGCAAAAAACCTCAGTGGCGGCACCGAAACAACTGCCGCACTCAACCAAGTCCAAAACTACTTGTTCACACTTACCTGCAAAACAGATACCGGGACGGGTTTCAAAACTGTTGCAGTTAGCGTGACGGCTCCAAACACCACAAAGCCGGGCAGCACATCTACGACCTCTTCAGGCGTACCGGCTGTGAGCATAGCCGCGAAACCGAACCTGATTTTTGCTGGCGATAGCTCAACAATCAGCTGGGAGGCAACAAACGGCGCATCTTCATGCACGGCTAGTGGCGACTGGAGCGGCACGAAAGCCGCGAGCGGCAGCATAAGTACTGGCACGCTAAACACAGCGAAGACATACACTTATACGCTCGTCTGTAGCAATGCGAGCGGAAGTAGTCAGGCAATTAGTGCAAAACTCACTGTTCAGTCAGTGCCACCGGGAAGCCCCATAGTCTTCCTCAGTAGCAACCCAACCGGCCCTGTACAACCAGGAGCAAGTATCACGCTGAGCTGGACAACCGAAAACTCGCCCACAAGCTGTACGGCCAGTGGCGACTGGAGCGGCACGAAAGCAGCGAGCGGCGGTAGCCAAACCATCACAAACTTGTCGACCATAAAGGAATACGTCTTTGCCATCACATGCACCAACCAAACAGGCACCATAGAAGATTCCGCAACAGTACAGGTTATTCCAAGTCCGCCGAACGTGTCACTCACACTCAGTCCGAGCAGTATATTGAATGGTCAATCATCAACCATCAGTTGGTCAGCCACAAACAGCCCCACAAGCTGTACCGCCAGCGGCAGTTGGAGCGGTGCGAAAGCCAGCAGCGGGTCACAAAGTACTGGGGCAATGAGCGTAGGGAGCTACGTATACAACCTAAGCTGCAGCAATGCCGGCGGCACCGGCTATGCCAATAATGTCCCTTTGACCGTTTCGAACCCTCCAGCACCAGTCGTCAGCCTCAGCGCAAACCCAATCTCTGTTAGTGTCGGTAGCAGTTCGAACCTAACGTGGTCAGCCACAAATAGCCCCACGAGCTGTACCGCCAGCGGCAGTTGGAGCGGTGCGAAAGCCAGCAGCGGTACCCAGAGCACTGGCGCACTCGGAACCGCGCAAACATATACCTACACGCTCGCTTGCTCAAATGCGGGCGGAACGGGAAGCGCCAGCACTAGTGTCACGGCGACGAGCGGCGGCGCATCAAGCCCGCCGGTGGTTTCGGTAGCCCTAAGCCCAACAAGTGTCGGAACAGGCTCTTCCGCAACCTTGACATGGTCTGCCACAAATAGCCCCACCAGTTGTACAGCAAGTGGAGCATGGACTGGTGCAAAAAGTGCGAGTGGATCACAAAACGTTTCTCAGACAACAGCTGGTACATACACATACAGTCTGAGTTGTTCAAACGCAGCCGGGTCTGGTTCGGGTTCGGCGACGCTGACCGTCATAGCTACGCCAACCGTTTCTGTAGCAGTTTCGCCAAGCACGATTACCGCTGGCAGTAGCACAACCGTCACCTGGACAACCGGCAATAGCCCAAGTTCCTGCACCGCAGGCGGCACCGGATGGTCAGGAAGCAAAGCCGTGGGAGGCGGCTCGCAAAGTGTAACGCTCGGCACAGCCGGCACCTATACGTTTACCCTGACATGTACCAATGCAGGTGGCTCAACCACAAGCAATACCGCAAGCGTAACTGTCAATGCGGCCGTGTACTGCGGTGGACTCACCCCATGCTACAGCACGGCCGATCTCAACACCCATACCACACTCGCGAACTGCTGGGCGTACAATACCTCGACCGCCAGCGCGTCAAATAAATCGGTGTACAATATCACTACCTTCAATAGTGGCTGGCACCAATCGCGCCAAAATCTGTTGCCCAGCACCACCACCGCCGGCGTATTGTGCGGAGCAAAAGATATTGCGCCGTTCCTGGCAGGGACAAGCCTGACCGGCGTCGGCAGCCGCAACCACGCCACAAACACTAAACAGAACACCAATACAACCCTCACCGCCTATAGGGTAGGGTACTACGATGCGACGAAACCATAAATAAGAGCTATAAGTCATGAGACAAGAAAGGAAACCCTGAGATGAGAAAAAAGCAAGAGACACCCATCGAAAAGCTGGAAGGTGCTATCGAAGATGAGGCAAAAGAACTCAAAAGAGAGTATAAACGTTTTGAACGATTTCGCGATGAAAACAGCTTGTTATTCGGCATTTTTGTTGCGGCCGTTGTGGCTATACTGGTTGTGAACACGCTGTTTTGGGTACAGTTTACCAACCGGCGTTACGAAAAAGAAAACCGGGTCACCACAACCGTTGCGAACCTTACCAGCAGTACTTCATTGCAAACTGCCCATAACTTTGCCGTATCTGCACGGGTTAGCAATGTTGGCACAAAAACAGAGCAGGACAGGGCATTCCCACTCGAGCCGGGTAAAACACTCCTCATAATGGACGTTACCGTCACAAACCGAACCGCTAGCGACCAACAGCTGATACCGGTCAGTCAGTTCTATGTGCGTAACGGCGATGGTCTACACGCGACACTTTACCCCAGCTCACGAGTTACCAAAGCACTCCTACCACAAGATCTTCGACCCGGCGAATCTGCCAGCGGGCAAATCAGCTTTGCCATACCAGACAGAACATCGACACCGTTACTGTACATCGACACAATGTGGGAACGCGCCACCCCACTCGTAATAGACGTCCTGCACTAATCATGTAGCTCAAAAAGCCACCGTACTGCTATACTGCCAGCTATGTGGCTACTTCTCACCTTCCTTTCGATTCTCAGTCGGGCAGTCTATGGACTAATGTCAAAGGTGCTTACTGAAAAGGTCAAACTTAACCCTTACACGCAGACTGTGCTTTTGTGCAGTATTGCTTTTCTGCTTTCGCTTGTCCTGTCGCCAGCCCTCGGCAGCTTAGCGTTGCCAATTCACAATATTAACATGGTCGCACTTATGCTCGTCATTCTGACCCAAGCCACAGGCAATGTCCTGTACTTTACCTCCATGCAGTCACTCACAAGCGGCACTGCCCAGATATCATTTTCTTCCATTCTGGTATTCAACTCACTGTTCGCCGTTCTATTTTTAGATCTGCACCTGAGCCTAGTAAATTATTTGGGAATCCTACTACTCGGGCTTGCAGTAGTGAGTGCAACAACAGGGAAAATTGAACTACACCGAAAATCCGTGCTTACTATGATTATCGCAGCCGCATTCTTCGCAGTTTTCCAGCTCTCGTCGAGCGTGGTCTCGAAGCAAATATCCGCTGCAACCTATTTGTGTCTGGCCTATGGCGGCACAGCCTTACTGCTATTCACTTTCAAGACAAAGCTGGTGTACAAAGAACTGCGCGAAACGACGGCGCTGCGAAAATATGTGCCAATAGTTCTGTATACTGCACTACCCAGCCTGGGAAATTTCGTTTTTGCATACTACGCATATAGGACTGCTCCTGAACCGGCAAAAGTAGCGCTTCTCCTCACGACACAAGTGGTGATAGTAGTTATTCTGAGTTATATATTCCTGCATGAGCGAACTTTTGCGCTCCGAAAGTTCCTTGCCGCCATTGCAGTAGTGTTCGCTGCCTACCTGATAAAGTTGTAGTCTGCAGCCGCCGCGCAACGCAGTTATGTGTCATACTGTAGGTATGAAAACTGCGGTTGTTGTGGGGTTTGGACGGTTTGGCGCATTGCTGGGAGGGTATTTGCGGGCTAGTTATGATGTAAAGATTGTCGAACCCAATCCAGCAAAGGCAAAGGAAGCAGCCGCGCAAGACTATGCGGTGATTACGCCCGAAACTATCAAGCCATATGACATCATTTTCTTGTGCGTGCCTATTTCTTCACTTGGCAGCACTGCAAAAGAGCTTGCGCCGTATATAAGCGACGGGCAAGTAGTGGCCGATGTGTGTTCGGTGAAGGTATACCCAATAGCCCAGCTACAGGAGCAGTTGCCGCACACGTGCATTATCGGCACCCACCCGATGTTTGGACCAGATAGCGCCGCCCATGGACTAGACGGGCTTAGGCTTGCATTATGTCCAGTTTCTGCCCCAGAAGAAGCCGTACAGGAAATGGAGCTATTTTGGTCGGGTCTGGGCGTACACGTTATACGCACAACGCCAGAAGCACACGACAAAGACGCTGCCTACTCGCAGGCGTTCACCTACACCATTGCACGTATGCTGTTGGCGGCGCACGCACCCGGCGTTACCTTTACCACACGCAGTTACGACAAACTGCTCGATATTGCCGAAATCTCGCGCAACGACAGTGACCAGCTTTTTCACGACATGCTCGCATATAACCCTTTTGCGCCCGCCGCCATAACAGCCCTACGACAATCCTGCAACAGGACTTTTGATGAAATTGAACGTATTTATACGAACAACCAATATCTGGGTGCCGCAGACGAATTAGCAACCCTGACGCGCTCACGCCCACCCCATCAAACGACGAGTGCGAACATATAGTTATGCTACTGCTTTGAAATATTCACAACAAATATAATTAGTGCTTGCAATTATTGCATAAAGTAGGTACTATAGGTTTTTACTAACAGAGTTGGGATTTGTAAAGGATAGCTTGGATATGACTGTCAAAACCAATAATCTACCACCTCACTGCATTAGCGGAGTACAACCGAGTCAGCCCACTACCCCCTTACGCCATGGGCCTCTACCGGCCATCTATGATGTCTCGGAAGGTGCAGTACTTGACCCTGCTCAAGGTATGCCAATACGCTACAATTATTTCCTCCGCACTATTGGAAGTTTCCGAATAATAGCCGGCCTATTTGCATTAGTGTACGCCGCCGGTTGCAGTCCTACTCCAACCAGATCGCTTGGAATAGAAGGGACAAAACAAATCTCTGGCGCTTCCAGTACGGAAAGTAGCCCGGGAATAACTGATCGAGCACCAATAGCTATTAAGATTCCAGCTGGTACACAGTCTTCATCCGCCCAGCAATCATGCCCAACCCCCTCTTCAGTAATTATGAAAAAAGCTCCTGGCACGGGAAAAACGGTTGCCCTTACTTTTGATGATGGGCCAGGCCAGGCCACGCCCCAAATACTGTCCATATTAAAACAAGCTAGAGTCCGCGCAACGTTTTTCCAAACTGGTCTTCATGCCACCGACCACCCTGACTTGGTAAGAGAAGTAGCAGCCGCCGGACATCTTGTCGCTAACCACTCATTTGAGCACAAGTACCCAGCATCTGTACCAGGAGGATGGACAGAGACGTACGTATCATCAGAGATTAGCAAAACAGCATCAATTCTGGGCAAAATCGCTAACAAGCCGATCTGTTTTTTTCGGCCTCCTGGTGGCTACACTACCAACATCATTGCCGCAGCACAGAAGAATGGCATGACTGCGGTAATGTGGAACTTGGACAGCATGGACTGGAAACAGCCCGGGACAACTACACCAGATGCCACATCCGCAATCGTCAGGGCGGCAACCAATATCGGCAACCTCAATCAGGTAAATCTCCTTATGCATGATTCGAAAGCCAGTGGCGAACCAGAAGGGCTAGTTTCATCGTACCGAGGAAATACCGTCGCTGCTCTGCCGATAATAATCGATTACTATAAAAAGGCTGGTTTTACTTTCGTAGACTTACTGGGCAATACTTAAGCGGCGTTTTACAACCTGAGGCATAAATTCATGAATTACAGGTTTTATCGAGTAGGACAGACGTTCGCATATGAAGCAACTCAAATATTGCAAGTTAACAAAAAAGCACGGGGGGAACCGATCCACACTAAGCAGCTAGTTGCTGGCGGAAGCGACGCAGGCGCTTGGCTTGGATTTTTTCGGCTTGCAGTAGCCATGTGTCAGTGTAAGCGTCACTGTCAAGTTCGGCAGATATGTCGGCAACTTGCACGGGCTTGTTGAGTATACGAAGCCGCTTCAGTGATTTGATGTGTGGTAATCGTTTCATAGGGCGAGAGCTCCTTTCGACGATTTTTAACTTTGCTCGACGCTGGTAGGTTTTAGTATTTGCGTCACTAACCACAAGCATATACTAGCTTCCTGAGTATTCGCTGTGAAATTTCCCACTACAGTAGTCCAGTGAGCTACAAACTCTATAGCCAACGTAGCAATTCGCCATAAACAGGGCTAAAATGTATTCATGAGCGAGGAACAGAAAAAACAGCTTCAAACCCATCTTTGGAACATTGCCAACGAACTACGCGGCAAAATGGATGCTGATGAGTTTCGCGACTATATACTTGGCTTCATCTTTTACAAATATCTTTCCGAAAAAATCGAGATCTATGCCAATGTGTTACTCGCCCCTGATAATAAAAAATACTTGGAGCTCATCGGCGATCGAAACGAAGGTGAGTACATAGAAGCACTCCGGACCGCCACAGTTGACAAGCTCGGCTATTTTCTCGCGCCACATGAGCTCTTTCGTCACATCGCTCAACACGGCATGACAAACGAGAACCTCAACGAAGACCTCGAACGCATACTGAATAGTATCGAACAGAGCACTATGGGTACTGACAGCGAAGAGGATTTTGAACATTTGTTCTCAGAGCTTGACCTCAACGCAAACCGACTTGGCAAGACAGTGAGCCAACGAAATGAGCTGATTGCGAAAGTACTACTTCACCTCGACAAGATTGACTTTCGTCTTGAAGATTCAAAGATTGATGTGCTTGGTGATGCGTACGAGTACCTGATAGGACAGTTTGCAAGTGGCGCGGGCAAAAAAGCTGGTGAGTTCTATACGCCACAGGAAGTGTCGCAGATACTGGCGCGTATTGTCACGAGCGGCAAGAAAGAGCTAAAAAGCGTCTACGACCCAACGTGCGGCTCGGGCTCATTGTTGCTTCGTGTGGCTAGGTACACGAAAGTCGATCGCTTTTTCGGTCAGGAACTAAATAACACTACCTACAACTTGGCGCGCATGAATATGATTTTGCACGATGTGCACTTCTCTGACTTCGACATCAAGCAAGAAGACACGCTTGAACATCCGCAGCACATAGAGTTTCGTTTCGAGGCGGTTGTCGCCAATCCGCCATTTAGCGCCAAATGGTCGGCTAACGCTATTCATCTTAGCGACGAACGGTTTGCGCAATATGGCAAACTTGCGCCGGGCAGCAAAGCAGACTATGCGTTCATACAGCATATGGTCTATCAGCTTGACGAAAATGGTACGATGGCGGTTGTTATGCCGCACGGCGTACTGTTTCGCGGAGCGGCCGAGGGTCATATACGGCAGTTCCTCATAGAGCAAAAAAACTACCTCGACACCGTCATTGGTCTGCCTGCAAACTTGTTTTTTGGCACAAGTATCCCAGCATGCATACTCGTGTTCAAAAAGTGTCGTCCAGTCGATGAAGATGTACTGTTTATCGATGCGAGCAACCATTTTGAAAAGGGCAAGAACCAAAATCGCTTGCGGCCAGAGGACATAGACAAAATTATCGAAACATATGAAGCGCGAAAGACCGAGGAAAAATACAGTCACATCGCCTCACTCGACGAAATTAGAGAAAACGACTACAACCTGAATATTCCACGTTATGTTGATACGTTCGAGGAAGAAGCGGAGATTGATCTCGACGCCGTAGTAAAAGAAATTCGCGAGCTTGATACCATGTCGGCAGAATTAGACAAAGAGATCGCAAGATATACGCATGAGCTTGATATAGACTCTCCGTTCGGGAGTCCACGATGACCATACCGGGCAACCGGTTCTTGACAAGAAAGTTGACATATATGTTGCAAATGTCAACAAAAGCTGCTAAAATGTTGACATTACTTAAGGAGATGTCAACAAAATGACGCGCATAGGTAGACTGTTGGCGCAGAAAGAGGGCTTTAACGCCTTTGTTCCCTATACATTTCCTCCGACTGATGGCATCACTATTACACCTGCCTTGCAAAAGAAACATGCAGAAGCAATGAGGCTCATAGGTAAGCTCGATGGTATAACCGAGCTTTTGCCTGACCGTGATTATTTTCTTGAGATGTTTGTTCGCAAAGATGCATCATCGTCGAGTCAGATTGAGGGCACACAGGCCACTATGATGGATGCTATAGAAGCGGCGAATATAGAGAGAAGCTCAGGACTTCCAAGTGATGTTGACGATATTCTTCATTATATTGAGGCGTTAAACTATGGACTTCAGCGCGCAAAAGAGTTTCCTTTTACCTTGCGTTTTATTAGGGAGTTGCACCAGCGCCTTATGGTCGGCGCTCGAAGCACACACAACCCGTATCCGGGGGAATTTCGTCGTAGTCAAAACTGGATTGGTGGTACTCGGCCAGACAATGCGCGGTTTGTCCCGCCACCAGTTGAGCAGATGAACCAAGCATTGTATGAACTCGAAACATTCATCCATGAAGATGATGAGTTCTTACCGCTTGTCAAAGCCGGTCTCCTGCACGCTCAGTTTGAGACAATTCATCCGTTTACAGATGGAAACGGGCGTACTGGTCGTATGCTAGTAACCATGTTCTTGTGGCATCAAGGTCTTCTTGAGACACCTGTCTTGTATTTGTCATCATACTTCAAAAAACATCAGGATACATACTATGAAAGGCTCAACGGCTATCATTCAGAAGAAGATCGTGTTGAGGCTTGGATTGAGTTTTTTCTAGACGGCATCATAGAGATCGCCCAATCATCTATTGAGACGTGTCAAAAAATAACCGCCTTACGTGAGCGTGATATGCGTAAGATTCAGCAACTTGGTCGTGCGGCTGCGCCCAAAACCCTTGATATGCTTAGAGAGCTTTACAAGATGCCTACTGTTGGAATTGCCGATGTCATCCAGCAAACAGGTTACTCACGTCAAGGTGCGTACAATATGATCGAGAGGCTCATGGAGATGGATATACTTAGGCCCGCTAAGGACGAAGACGCCTACGGACAGAAGTTTACCTATGCTGACTATGTGAATATCTTTAAAGAGCCGGAGGGGGGATCGGCATAAAATCGCCGTTTTGAACCGATGGAAGAAGACAAGGTATATATTGTAAAAGGGAAACACTGGGTGATGTATGGTGAGAAGATTGAGATGCTATGCCCGAACGACATGACCCCTGTCCGTAAAGTTGATAATCCCATGAAATTTGCGTTGGATAGTTCATCTGACGTCATGTGTCCAGACTGCGATTTTGAATATCACTTTGACTTACCATTCGCCACAGCTAAACAAGATGTCGCCCGTATGATGCTGGCAAAGAAGTTTCAAAAACTGGAAATCATAGATATAGACGGTATCAATACACCAGTGCTCAAGAAAAAGGTTTCTACGAAAGACGACAAATACTTTGCGAGTGTTCAGATAAACGAATCGAAGCGCGGTCCGCAACTCGTGATTTATGCAGGCAAAAAAGGCTCAAAGGAAAAGGCTCAAGTATTTGTGACGCCCGAGACCAAGAAGATGTCGTTTGACCACAAAGATGTGAAGCCGACCGATATATTCACAAAGATCACAGCAGAGTTCATAGATGGTTCTGTAAACGAGATAAAAAGAGGTGACGCATGACACCAAAACTACGCTTTCCTGAGTTTAGTGGTGAGTGGGAGTGTAGGAAACTCGGAGACTTAGACATCTATGTTTCCGATGGCAACTATGGCGAGATGTACCCCAAGACTTCAGAAATGAAAGACAGTGGCGTAGCGTTTATACGGGCAAATAACTTAAAAGACGGCAAA
>JBASZU010000104.1:0-12745 GCA_049661165.1 Saccharimonadales bacterium (SeqCode) | reverse complement strand
GTTTAAAGCCCGTGCCGAAGCTGCTGCTAAGGCCAAAGAAGCCCGTATGGCCGCTGCCAAGAAAGCCAGCGCCCGTGCAGAGAAAAAAGCCGAAAAAGAGGAAAAGGCTTAGCCTTTTCAGGTCAGAGTGGAGAGGTTCTAGGTTAGAGTAGCTGCGTTAGACACTAAACCCATCCAACCTCTCACCTAGAACCTCTAACCTTAAGTAGATTTTATGATTTCATCATTTCGCGAACTTATTGTTTGGCAAAAATCATTTGACTTAACAGTTGAGATTTATCGCCTGACCAGCAACCTCCCCTCTTCTGAGAGGCGCGGTCTTAGTGACCAAATGCGGCGATGCTCCGTCTCAATCCCTAGCAATATTGCTGAAGGACAACAGCGCAATAACCGCAAAGAATACCGCCAATTCCTTGGCATGGCTCGTGGTTCGGCTGGTGAGCTCGAGACGCAGTTGCTACTCGTTGAGAAAATCTATAAATTAGAGGTCACACACCTAGTCGATGTGGTACATGAAATACAGAAAATGCTCATGGTCATGAGAAATAAGCTTGGACAGACGAACTAGCGTTATACTAACTACTATGGAACAAAAAGAAACATTGCTTCGCAACGAGTTACATGAGATCAAGGTTATACTTGAAGATCCGACAATATTTTCCGATCCGACCTACCCAAAACTGGCCAAAAGACAAAGTAAGCTAGAGTATGTCATAGGTCTGTTTGATCAGATTGCCATCCTTAAGCAACAGGCCAAGGAAGCCGAACAACTTACGCTGGATCCCGACACGGAAATAGCCTCTATGGCTCAAGCTGAGCTTACTGACTTGCACTCTAACCTAGAACCTCTAACCTCTAACCTATCTGAGGCGCTGACCCCAAAAGACCCGAATGACGAAAAAGACATCATCATCGAAATCCGCGCCGGGGCTGGCGGAGATGAATCGAGTCTCTTTGCCGCCGAGCTCTACCGCATGTACGTAAGATGGGGTGAAATAAAGGGCTATAAAACAGAGCTGGTCAGTGAGAGCCCAAGTGAAGTCGGCGGTTTTAAAGAAATTATATTTGCCATGCGCGGTGATGATATGTACAAGCACCTAAAGTTTGAAGCTGGCGTTCACCGCGTGCAGCGTGTACCGGCTACTGAGTCGCAGGGCCGTATTCATACCTCGACTGTCACCGTGGCTGTACTGCCCGAGGCAGAGGAAACCGATATAGAGATCAACCCGAACGATCTGCGCATAGATGTCTATCGCAGTGGTGGTCATGGTGGCCAAAGTGTAAACACCACCGACTCAGCCGTGCGTATTACGCACTTGCCGACGGGGCTTGTGGTAGCCAACCAAGACGAAAAGTCCCAAATAAAAAATAAAGCCAAAGCGCTCTGCGTTCTACGTTCCCGTCTGCTCCAAATGAAAATAGATGAAGAAACCAAGCAACTCAGCGACGCCCGCAAAAAGCTCATCGGTTCTGGCGACCGCAGCGAAAAGATTCGCACCTACAACTTTCCGCAAGACCGTATAACCGACCACCGCATAGGCTATAGCCGTAGCAACATCCCCGGCGCACTAGCTGGCCAAATAGATGACCTCATAGAAAAACTAGCCGACTATGAACGCAGCCTCATCAACGAAAATCAGTGAGTGGCTTACAGTGCTCGTCTTGCATCTGCACCAAATCTGCGGTCATACTCTTCAGTAAAAGGAGTCATGGCCGTTTCCCAGTCGGAGGTGAATAGAACGAGTGCTTCTCCTGCGGCAACTCTTTTGCGAGCGGTGTTGGCATGCGCGACTGGATCAAGAGTAATTGTGCGCTCAATTAGTTCTCTACGTGCATTTTGCTCAACTGCCAATGCGCTATATGAACTTGCTGCCTCTTCGGGATCAGTAATTGCCGTTGCTGAAATCCCCACCGCTTGAGCAACATCAAGCACGTTGGCCAGTTGCTCTGGCGTCTTTGCGAACCTTGAATAACGTCTTGTCTCTGGGCCAGCAGATACAGGTGTACCTGGATTGGATTCGGAATGAATATATGTACTCATGGCGTTGATAATACTCTCTCTCTCTCTCGGGATTTGTCAATAGTTTTTTAATATTTTCGGTATTAATGCAAATTTTGCTTGCAAAATGTAGCTAGATTAGCTAGTATGAGTGTATGATTACCGCAAATGTGCACCAGGCAAAGACGAACTTGAGTAAGCTGCTCGATGAGGCAGCCGATGGGAAAGACGTGTATATCACCCGGCGGGGACGTAAAGGGCCAACTCGTTTCATGCTAGTAGCGGAACAGTGCTCCCCAAAACGACCTAGCCCCTTCGGGATGCTAGAGGGCAAAATAAAGTTCGCCGACGACTACGATAAAGCTGATAAGCAAATTATGGCTATGTTTGATAAAGACATTACTGAATGAAACTGCTTCTAGATACCAACGTTTTGCTCTGGGCTTTGAGTAATAGTCCTCGCCTAAAGCAAGATGTGAAGGATATAATACTAAACTCCAATATTGGAACAACCGCCGATGAAGTGATCATTTCGGACATATCACTCATGGAAATAAGTATTAAAGTAAATATTGGCAAGCTAGAGCAATCAATGGACGAACTATTTGATAGCATTAAGCAACTAGGTTACCGGAGACTAGCTATATCTGATTCGGCGCTCCGAGAACTGACACTGCTTCCCCTTCTGCACCGAGATCCATTTGACCGAATGATTGTCGCGCAGGCCAAAGTCGAAAAAGCAACCCTGATAACTGGCGACGAAATTCTGGCAAAGTATGGCATCAAATCTATCATTATTTGATTAACTCTCTTCGGCCAAGCGGACGTTACGCTACGTAGGCGTAGAAAACGCGCTAATCCACTGGTTGGTCCTGCTAAGAAATGATTGGACATGATAAATCAGACCGTGGATAGTCAAAACCAAGCACCAGTTTACCAGCCTGCTAACCTAGCTCCTCGTCAGGCTATTTTGAGGGCATGGTTGGAACAGTAATACTGGTTATTCCGCCGTTGTCCACGACATTTGCGATGGCTATAGAACAGAAATTGGCTATTGCGCCAGCCTGTACGGCCCGCGGCGAACCCTCGTTACCAATATCGGTTCGTAAACCTGGCATTTCTCTTAGACTTCTCTCCATGCCAAGCCACGTTTCATAATCATTAAAACCATCTGGTGATTTGCTAAGCGCGCCACTGAGCAGTGCGGCGCTACATAACCCCGCTCTTCCCTGTCGTCCGTCTGTGTATGTGCGACCCCTACTTTCGTAGATAGTTGCCTTTAGTATGGTATCTGCCAGAGCCTCACCAAGGGTATATTTCACGCCCGGTTGTTGCGATGCATTAATTTCGCTGACAGCAGTGTACTGGTCTAAAACCTGAGGGCTTTCAGTGGTCAAAACCCCCGGCTTACCAGGAAACTGTGATGCCACGTAATCTAAAACAGCATGTTTCGCCCCTTCTGGGCCGGCACCGCCTAACGCAGAGTCTACCACATGTTCATACCCAGTATCTGCTACTTCTGCCATTTGTTTGCCACCGCAACCTGTTAGCGCAAGTGCCAATCCTACTCCAACCGCTACATCTTTTATACCTCTTCTCATCGATCTCTCCTTATGTATTAATATACTGTTATTCAATTTCTAGCGACCGCTCGATCGCCCACCTCACCACAGCTCGACATGCAAGATCAGGTTTCGAGTCAGCAATACCCATAGCCGCAACAGCAAGCTTGTGTTCAGGTGGTAATAGCGCTTTTATGGCATCGGGCATTTCGTCACGTAAATCTAAATAGGCGCTTTCCCGCAATGATCCCGGCTTATACCCCTTAGCTGTGTCAAGCAGCCCTTCACAACGTGGCGAGCCATGTCTAAGAAGTGCAGATCGGGATTTGGCTGCAGCTCCCGATCTTGCAACCGGGTAAGCAGCTCTTTGCCCAACTTAAAGGTTGTGTAATCGGTGGGCGGATACCCAACCCCTAGAACACTCTGAAATGCTCTCTTAAGCGAGCCATCCATTACATACGGCGGCGGCCAAGCAAGATTACCAGTATCTCCGTGCGACATTATTTTCTCCCTTTAACCATGCCTTTTATCTCGGCATATTCATTTTCATAATTTAGTGACTAATAATTGGTTATTTTTTGGTTTGATTGTATAATACTAAAAATACGTTTTTCTGTCAATAGTATATAATTTGCGAAAGAATTTTATCTGTTACTGTTGCATATAATTGTCAAAATGATATTTACAATAATTATTTCGTGTATTAAAATTTTTTCATGGACAACGTCATACAAACACTCAGACACGCCGGGCTTACCGAGGCGCAGGCAAAGACATATTTTGCACTATTGCAACAAGGCCCGTGCGAGCCCGTTCAGCTCGCCGAAAGCACCGGAGAATCACGCACGAATACGTACATGCTCTGCGAGAGGCTGATGGCACTTGGTTTGGTCGTAAAGATTGATGGCAAAAAAACCACCTACGAAGCTATCCACCCCTCTGCCTTAGAGACACTGGTGGAAAAGCGGCGAAAGCAAGTTCAAAAAAGCGAAAAACTTGTACACGAAAACGTGGCAGAACTTATCGACACCTTCTTTAAAACACGCAATACCCCAGGAGTTGTAACCCGTTTCGGGCGCGAAGGCATAGCTGCCGTATATGATGAAATCATAGAATGTGGTCAAGATCAGCAATATTTACAATCGCCAGACGACAGCGCTTACATGGGCGAGCAATTTTACAAAGATTTTGGCGTCAAAAAACGCAGTCGGGGCATACAATCTAGAGTCATTTCGATAGCAGATGCAAAAACGCGCTCTGCCCACCCAAAAGAACGAGAACTCATGGAAGGCATAGCTGAGAGAACGTGGCTGATACCAGGTTCGTATACTGCCCCCGTAGAGTGGGTCGTCCAAGAAAACAAAGTGACAATCATTACCTTCAACGAACAGCCTATAACACTCACAATTCATAGCGAGCAGATAGCCAATTCGGTTCGCCAACTATTTGACCTGGTCAGAAAAAACCGCACGACTGTTTAGAATACTGGTATAGTAGCCGCATGGCGGTAAGCATTGATCGGTTTTTACGTGAGGCAACTAACCAGTTACATATGTGTGGAATCGAGACCGCGCGGCTCGACTCGCTAGTCCTCCTGAGCGATGAACTTGGGCACGATAAAGCATGGGTTTTAGGGCACCCTGAATACATTTTACAGGGGTCAGTTTTAAAAAAATTGAATAGAAAAATTGCTCAAAGAAGTAAACACCTGCCTCTTGCATACATTCGCGGGAAATGTGAATTTTACGGCCGAGAATTTATGGTGAATGAACATGTGCTTGTACCCCGCCCCGAATCTGAACACATGATCGACTTACTAAAACGAATCGCAGATCCGGACTCACAAACCACAATTATCGATGTCGGTACGGGCAGCGGATGTCTGGCTATCACAGCCAAGCTTGAACTAAACAGTACGGTATTTGCGACCGACATCGACTCAGACTGCCTAGATACTGCCAAACAAAATGCCCTCGCCCTCGCAGCCGATATCACCTTCCTCGAGAGTAATTTACTCAATGGCATACAAGATTCAAGATTCCAGATTCCAGATTCAATTCTCCTCGCCAACCTACCGTATGTGCCAGATAATTACCCGATTAACGATGCTGCCACTCACGAACCTCCTCGTGCGCTATTTGGAGGCATTGATGGCCTGAAGCTTTACCGCAAGTTATTCTCCCAAGCCAAAGAACTGAGAGCCAAGTGCATCATTACCGAATCACTCACCGAACAGCACGCTGGGCTCATAAAAATCGCCAGAGAGAATGCTTTTAGGCACACCTCGACGGACGGTCTTGCTCAGCTATTTCTAGCCGACTAGCTTGCCGGTGCGACACCAAGCTTCACGTTCACTGTTTTGGTGTCGCTGCCACGCACAATAGTAAGCTCTACACTGTCACCAGCTTTATGTTTACTCAGCACTGAGAGCAGGCTCGATTTTTCGTTAATTGCAACACCATCTATTTTTGTGATGATGTCGCCCTCCTGTATGTCTGCGGCGGCGGCTGGCCCATCTTTTAGAATAGTCTGACTGCCCATGTCTTCTGCTTTCGGAATATAAGCGCCACGAGTGACACCAAGGTTGTACTCTTGTGCAATATCATCGGTAAGCATGACGTAGACGACCCCAAGATACGGCCGTTCAAGTTTGCCACTTTTCTTGACATTGTTTATCAAACCTTTGACGTTGTTGATTGGTATCGCAAAACCAACGGTCTGGGCGCCACTTGCTATCGCGGTATTGATTCCAATAACTTCCCCATTCATATTCACAAGAGGACCGCCAGAATTTCCCTGGTTGATAGCTGCATCGGTTTGGAACATGTCGTCAAGCGTTTCCGTCGCATAGCCAGACTCGTCACCGGCCTGTAGGCTACGACCATAGCCCGAGATAATACCGCTTGTTACGGTGTTCTGAAACTGTCCGAGCGTGTTGCCTATGGCAACGACGGCATCACCAACTTTCATTTTACTCGAATCACCAAGCCTTGCGGCAACTAGTTTTTTCCCCTCGTCGTCTTCAACTTTTAGAAATGCTATGTCAAGGGTATCACGTGAGCTTGTGCGCGCGATGACTTTTACTTTTTCAAGTACAGTTCCGTCACTAAGAGTGACACTAACGTCTGTTGTGCCCGTAGGCACGACATGCCGATTTGTCAGTATGAGTCCATCCGAGCTAAGTATCACACCGGTACCGGCACTTTCCTGAGTGTACGGCCCGTAACCAAACCCAAATAACCCGCCATAACCCGAGCCAGCACTTTGAGCAGTAACATTTACTGAAACAACGCTTTCTCCGACGCTCCCCGCGATTGAGCTCACAAGATTTGCCGTGCTTGTGACGGCAGTTCTCTGTTGAGCAACGGTTTGAGCCTGCCGGTCCCAATCATTGCTTTCTGCGCCCAGCCATCCACCCCCAAAGCTGAGCGCGAGAACCGCCATCCCAAGCAATAGCTTGGAGAAAACCACTGGCTTCTTACCAGGAGCAGACGAGATTGATGACTTTTTTGATATTGTTACTACTTGTCTATCAGTGTCCATATATCCCTCCCATTTTGCGATGTATTACTGAGCCGAAACTGAGAAATTAGACAGTTTTGTCTCCCCAGTCAGAAAAAACGATGATAACTGTGATTATAGTGATGAGTATGAAGACGACTTGCCGTCGAACTGTTTTGGATAATTTATCGAAATGATCAAGATAATAAAGTGTTCCCAGGCTAAATGCCAGAGTAAAAAGAAGCAGGGTTGGCTGCGCCACCACCCGGTAGTAGTAAATAAGCCAGTGGGCCAATATCCAAGCGAGAGCCGAACCAAAAAAGGCCCAGGTGTATGCAAGCAACCGAATATGTTCTTCGTCGAAACTATAAAAAAAGTGGTGAGCGCAGAAGAAACATATAGATCCAACCGCGAGCACGATAAAAAACAGCGAGGTATGGTCAAATGCGGAAAAAACAGCCGTTAATCCAACTGCCTGGCCAAGTAGAGCCTGAACAGATACCCATAGTGTATCGTGTCGCGGTTTTATGAATATAAGCCACACAATCCACAGCGCCGCATAGATCAGCTGGAGCCAGCTCGTCTGTGTTTCGCTCATCATGCCCAAGACCGACAGTCCAATGATAAGGTCTACCGCGTTTGTCCGGATATTGGCAACCCAGAAACGGGGTCGTACCGCAAACATTCGCCACTTACTAAGCAGGATAATAACTGCCGCTATTGATGTGAAATCTATTCTAACTAGCATGAAAACTGTGAGAGCAAGCAAAATATTCAGCAGCAGATAAAGAACATGGGAAAAACCCTTGCTCGGCTTCAGTTTTTGAACCAATGGCCTCATATGCCTGCAATTATAACAAAATCTGTCCCCTCAGGCACCTGCAAACCGGTGGGTAGCGACGCCTGTGCGGCAACACCATACCGATCTTGGAGATAATGCAGGGTATATGGTTTCTTATTGCCAGAAGAAGCTACTATCGTTGTGCCGTGTGTCACCCCTGTTGCTACCGATGATCCGCTGATAATATAGCCCGCCCCGGTGAGCGTTGTTACGGTGTGTGCCCGAAGTGGCTCAGTTGCCCCAACAACATATACATTGGCCTTCTCTTTCACGATATAACCGTCTGGGAGTTGCGATTTTACATACAACTGGATATCACTATAGGCATTGAACCCGGCCTTAGGTCGCACCACAGAGGCACTACCGACTCTATCGGTGGTCACCAGGCTCACGGGTGTCGTCAGGCTGAGTGAAGCAATATCATCATCCTTAATACCTTTCATAATGCTGTAGAGGCGACTAGCCGCTTTCGTGCTGAGGTCGGTATGGACATTGTTGCCAAAAGCGTTCATCAGCCCATCAATCCGTCCGGGGCTACTGAGAGTACCTAGGGTCAATACTTTCTGCTTGAGGGCAATAAGGAGCTGCCTTTGACGCTCTGAACGGGCAAAATCCGAGCTGGTTTCTCGAGAACGGGCATACATAAGCGCTTTCTTGCCATCCATTCTCTGCACGCCAACCGGTGCAAGGACAGGGTTATTTGCATTTTCCCAAGCCATCGTAGGGTCATATAACTGCTCTGTAACTTCAAGTGTCACACCATTTACGGTGTCGATGGCTTGCTCAAATGCTGCGAAGTTGACTAGTACGTGATAGTTGATGTTTATGCCGAGCACACTAGAAACCGCCTCGTCGACAGCCGAAAAACCAGCATCCACAGCTTGTTGATTATCACTGCCTAAGTCGGTCTTACCAAGGTACTTATATTTACCACTACTGTAGGCTGCGTTCAGCTTCTGGTAAGCTCCAAAGTAATTAACAGGCATCTTTACCCACAAGTCACGCGGCACACTCAACATTGCTGCTTTGGTATTGACCGGGTCGACGCTGAGTACCAGCATAGTATCAGTAAGATCACCACCGTCATGATTCTTGCCGCCCACACCTAGCAGTAGGATGTTAACTCTACCATCCCCCTCGCCCTTCAGCAGCTCTGGAGCAACGTAACCAGTACTCAGTGCTGCTACGGTTGTGGTGCCTCGAAACACTTTGTGAATGTTGGAATACCCCCTCCAAAAAAGGACTCCCCCGAGCATCAAGAGAACAGCGCTGGACATCGCTGTAGCCTTAAAAATCCGTTTCATCCAAAGTCCACGCTTCCGCACAATCATTGCTGGCCTGTCTGGTGGCTCGTAGCGGGGCAGATCGAAGCGAGGTATCTGATCTGTTACATTTGCGGACGGAATCGGGCTCTGCCAGCTTTGCTCTGTTTGAATAGCTTTTGAAACTTGTGTAGCCAGCGGTTTAGGAAGCTGGGGGGGTGCTGCCTTGGGCTGGACGCCAAGCACAATAGCCTGTGGTTGCACCAAATGTTGGGAACGAGTCATCGTAAAGTCACGTCTCGGTGACAAAAACCCATCGGTTCCCCGATAGCTTACGCTTCTCGTCTGTTTTCGGCTGTTTGTATCCATAGGTCTTAGTGAAGGGTAGTATACCGTATGTCGCTTATGTTCGTAAACACTTTTCGGGTTATTTTGGAACTTGCTCTAGGCTAAGGTATAGTAGAGACACACAATGGACGATAACAATCAAAATAACCTACCAAACCTACAGCTGCCTAACACCACCGAACCGGTTGTTGCAGACGTGCAAGAGCCCAGAAATCATAGCTCGGTTAGGAGTGCCCTTTCGACCATAAGCATTCTACTGCTCGCACCCCTTATTGCCGTTATGCTGACGCTGTTCGTCTTTCAGTCATACCAGGTCGATGGACCAAGTATGGAGACAACCCTGCAAAACAACGATCGCCTGATTGTCTGGAAAATGCCTCGTACTTGGTCAAAAATAACCCGCCACCAGTATGTGCCAGGTCGTGGCGACATCATCATACTAATAGAAGCGGGGCTGACCGCATACTCTGGTGGGGATGACACCAAACAGCTCGTAAAACGCGTCATTGGCCTACCTGGTGAACGAATTGTTATTAAAGATAATGTCCTCACTGTTTTTAACAAAGAACACCCGAACGGTTTTCAGCCGGATGCCACCCTGCCCTACGGCAAAGATGGCGCCATCCCCCCAACAACAAATGAACTGGATGTACAGCTTTCCGAAACAGAGTTGTTTGTTTGCGGCGACAACCGACCAAATTCTCTAGATTCACGCACCTTTGGCCCAATTCAGACCAGCCAAGTCGTAGGAAAGCTCGTCGCTCGAATTCTACCGCTCGGCAACATTGAGAAGTTTTAGCCCGCCTCCTAACTTGACACGGACATCACCCTGGACTGAAAGTATTACTAAGCCGAGCCACACAATCGCCCTACTCGATTGTTGTTTTTTTCAAGCAAAACACCAATCTGGTAATTACTATTTGACCACAGCTCGATATAAGCCTACTGACAGAAGCCAAAGGCGTTCGTCGAGGTAGCGAAGCCTTGGGGGTGGGGAGCTCATGGTACCGGATATATTCCGGCACAATGAGCGGGGAGAGCGAGCCCTCCTCTTGAAAACCCGATGGTTACGTCGGGCTCTGGTTATTTTAGCGCTGCAGTTCCTGAATAAGTCGGGTCAGGTCATCCTCTGAAGTAAAGCTTATTTCAAGCCTTCCGCCCTTGGCGGTACGATAGATTTTTATTGGCGTACGGTACTGCTTGCTCAGTTTTTTGGTCTCAGGCGTTTCAGAGGCTAGCCGGGTTTTGACCACTTTTGTTTCAACATGTCCGGCTTTAATGGAGGTGACAAAGCGTTCTGCCTGGCGTACCGACCACCCTTGCGAGAGTATCAGCTGCAGCAACTCTGTTTGCTTCTCGGGCGAGGTTTTTAGCGCGAGGATCTGACGAGCATGCCCCTCGGTAATGCGACCCTCTTGCAGCGCCGTTCTTGCAGCCGCAGGGAGCTGGAGTAGCCTGACAATGTTGCTCAAAGTAGTTTCGGCTTTTCCAAGCCGTTTTGCTATGTCGCTATATGAAAGATTAAACTGCTGATGAAGCCGTTCAATTGACACAGCTTGCTCAATCGGGTCAAGATCAACGCGCTGGACATTTTCGACGAGGGCGATTTCTAACAATTCGAGCTCTTTGGTGGTGCGCACAAGTGAGGGCACCGTTTTTAGACCCGCCAACCTCGCCGCTCGCCATCGCCGCTCGCCAGCGACAATGATATACCCAGTCTTTGTTGGGCTAACAACAAGCGGCTGGACAATGCCATACCGCCGTATGCTTTCAGCCAACTCCTCTAGAGCCGTCTTGTCAAAAATAGTACGCGGCTGGTCAGGGTTGGCCGCCAACATATCGAGCGCTATATGTTCTATACGCTCACCGTCGTCTACCAGTAGTGAGGCGTCAAAGCTCTCTGGTATAAGCGAGCCAAGCCCCCGCCCCAAACCAGACTTGCCGCTCACTTTTCCCCCTTTATAAACATGTTCTTATCATACCATCTCTGGACGAACCGATACAACGAGAGATACTACCTTGTTGGAACCTAGAACGAGCATACATCTATATGAACTAGCTTTTGCTCATATCTACAAATGAGCCCTCTTGACCACTTCCGCGGCCAAAGCTTTATAGGCCCTGGCACCCTTGCTCCATTTGTCGTGCTCAAAGATGGTTTTTCCGTAGCTCGGTGCCTCGGCAAGCCGAATATTACGCGGTATGACTGCGTAAAACAACTTCTCTCCGAAGTGCTGGGTAAGCTCAACCTTTACTTGCTCGCTTAAAACTGTACGCTTCGTGAACATGGTAAGTGCTATACCAAAGATATTCAAACGAGGATTCAGCGCATGACGCACTCGCTGCACCGTTTGGAGCAACTCACTCAGACCCTCAAGTGCAAAATATTCAGCCTGTACTGGTATGAGCACCCCGTCTGCTGCGGCTAGTGCGTTAACAGTCAGCAAACTAAGCGCGGGCGGACAATCTATTATGATAACCTCGGCGTCGACTAGCGCCAGCGCACGCATCAACCGCAGTTCGCGTTGTTCCGCGGCCACGAGGTCAACTTCCGCCTGAGCAAGATTTGCATTCGCCGGTAATACGTATAGATTTGGAACGCGCGTTTGCTGGACGATATCTCCTGGCTGCGCACTACCAACAAGCACGTCGTACAATGCGTACTCTAAACTTTGCTTATCTATACCAAAGCTGCTAGTGGCATTTCCCTGAGGATCAAGATCTACCAGAACCACTCGACGAGCGGTCGTTGCTAGCTGAGCGGCAACATTGACAGCCGTCGTCGTTTTGCCGACGCCACCCTTTTGATTTGTCACAGCAAGTATAAACGATTTTCGATTCTCTGCACCCATACCGCTCCAAGCATAACAGATTTACCCTCAATAATAAACTGTTTGAAATATTCCTTTTTACGCTAGTATCGTAAGGCTAGTACTGTATGCCCTCTCTATGTTCTCCAGCAGTACCAGCGATTGCCTATCTAATGAAACAGCAAACTTTTGCCTACCCTCTTCGTCTATCCGCCCTTATTGGTTTTTTGCATCTTATGCTGGTGATGGATTCACTCCATTGTTTCATATTTTCTGAAAATTGTGCGACATATCCTTTTGGGCTCATTAAACTAAAACGGAACAACCGCTAAACTTGTAGTGTCAAAGCTAACAAGAATAGAAAGGTTGTTCCATGACTAAATTAACAGACATTCCTAGTAATAAGAAGTGCTGGGTGTTCC
>JBASZU010000103.1:0-1641 GCA_049661165.1 Saccharimonadales bacterium (SeqCode) | reverse complement strand
ACCCTAGGACACTTGTTCAAAGTAAGGTAATGGTCAAGGCCGATACGCTTAATATCATGCAAAAAGGCTTAGCCGGGAGCAATAAAGAGCAATGGAAACTTTCTGTTAACACAGTAGGAAAATTTATTTGTAGTTTTCGTGGGCCATCTGCTTCGGGCCAGATATCTGAGTACAAAACCGTCAGCGTCATATATCCATTCGGGGTCAACCGAACCGTGCGCTGCTCTTTAGAGAACAGTGTGATTACTATGGATGTTACGACAGGTGCAAGTACTCAAACTTACACAGCTGCCGGTCCTACAAGAGTAGTCAATGATTCCGAAGTATCTGTAGGGAAAAAGCCTGGTTCTGACTATCCCGGCGACACTTTTGCTGGCACACTCGATAATATATTTATTACGAAGTCTTAGTCACAAATTCATATCATTTCCAAGGAGCCTCCTTGGAAATGACTCAGTGGAAACATGTCGTTGCTCCACCGATAGACCCTGGTGCGGGTTATGCGAGCAGTTTTATGGTGAGTTTCGGGAGATGTTTGTAGGCGGCGTATAGGTTACGGTCAAACGTAGAAAACACCTCACAGCCCGCACGGAGAGCTACCGACACCTGTAGCGCGTCCTCAAAATCGCTATTACGCACATTGTGGTATGCCCATGCAAAATCATCAGCCTGGAGCGCCAAAATCTCAAATTCATCCAAAAATACCTGCAACTGCTCTAGTGGGCGCTCGCGGCGGCCAAAATGAAACAGGAGGTGCCCCGTCAGCGCAGAGACAGATGCCTCGCCAGCCGCCGCATGCAATACTTGGTCGGCCACTTTTTTGCCGCTTCGTACGAGCACCGTCTCGAGCAACACGTTTGCGTCAAAACACACCCGTGCCACTACATATACCTACCATATTTCTCACCCAGCGAGTCTTGGTAAAGGTCTTTGAGCGGTTTAGTAGGGTCAAAATATGGTGTGCGTGGAGAGCTATCGAGAGCATCGAGCCCTGCCATACGATGTTTTTTCGCCACTTTCTTGGGAGAAGATAAAACGGTTGCAACCTTATCACGATACGTGACCCGAAATACCTCGCCCTTTTCCACACGTCGAAAAATCTCGCCCATGTTTTTTCGCAGTTCAACTGCCGTAATTGTTGTCATAAGTTAAAGTTTAACATGAACTTCACCTTCAAGTCAATCATCACTCCGCCCCTTTCATCCATAATTTGAGTAAAATTAGCCGAATATCCGCACCAAACCTTCGATAATATCCGCCCGAAGTGTCGGTTTCACAGATGTATCAACGCTTGTTTCATAACTCCATTCAGCCATTGCAACCTCCACTCCTGGATATTCGTTGTAGTACGCCACAACTTCTCCAAATCGCTGACACACTCTTCCAATCTGCCCTACGACTGACGTATCACCATCTAGCCTGAGTGGCCGTGCATCTTTACTAGGGCTTTCACGTGCCCAACCTTTTAGGTGGTATACGGCAGACTTATATTCCCCGTACCGCAAGTGTCCGTTCTTGCCGAACAGTGACAAACTATCGCCAGTTGTTTTAGTCATAAAACCCGATTGTATTTCCGACGGAATATCCGATAACCGCAAACAATCCCACGCGAGTGCGCCCAGCGACATTCGCAGCCTACAG
>JBASZU010000102.1:0-14592 GCA_049661165.1 Saccharimonadales bacterium (SeqCode) | reverse complement strand
GTGTTTCTGCTCTGAGGTGCTGTAGGCATACATCAAGCATACCAATTGTGTACATCATGAAGCCAGCGTTTTATAATACCGAAAGGCAATACGCCTTTGGCCTAAACCGGTTCACCGGCATGGTCATAAAACCTACGCAAATGTAATCCCGTCGTTGGGTATCTATTTGCGTAGGTCGTTACTGGAAACGGTAGCGGTGGCTTCGGTCACGACTCAGCGGCGGGTTTTTGTATGCCGCAGAAAGGAAACTATATGAGAAAAAGGTTGCCCGCTACAGTAGCTATGGCTTACTTGTCGAATATGTATAACGAAACAAAAAAAGATGATATGGAAAAGGTTATTACGCTACTTTGCAGAAATACAAGTAACAGGAAGGCCACAAAAGAATTAGAGAAAATTGAAAAACAGAAACACATCCTAAGCTACTGGCTTTTATGTCTATGGGTTATTCCAGCACGAAACGTGTGTAGCGGAGGCGTCCTGGATGAAGTGCTACTTTCAGCGACATTTATGGCTCGGGATGAGTTGGGTTGGGAGGGGCATTCTATTATAGAAGATATGCATGATCCTGTTGAATGGTTGTTCTCGCAGCTGGCTCCACTTGGAATTGACTTCAGTAATGCAAAAGATGATATTTACGACTTTTCAGCGTTTATTATGAGCAATAGATATAAATGGGAAAAAGTGGCTAGCGATTTTAAAATAACTTCTTCAAGGAGAGGTTCGATATGGAGATAATTGGCGGTAATAACATCATATGCCCACAACTGCTCTGACAGGCCAGGCCGCTATCGCTCACAGTCAGAAAGTGAAAGATACGGAGCTGGAAGTGCATTTCTCATCTGTAGCATGGTGGATACTTGAGCTGCGCGCCCGCATGTTCGCGCTCCTCGGCAGGCGTGAGCAGTATTTTCATGTCCGGCACCGTTATACGCCCCATGAAAGACGCTTACTGGACATGCTCGTTATATTTGAGGGCAGATATATAGACCCTGTACGGAAATACCGCCGTAATAGGCTTATCCAGCAGTACAAATCAGAGCTTGAGCTGACGCTCTGGCATCCTATACCCTCGCCGGAGGATAGCCCCGTGTACGTGTGGTATGAGGACATAGACCCTAGCCAGCGTCCGAAGTGTTACCTTGAGCCGTAAGGTCAAGCTGCACAGAAACTTTCGTGGTCGTGCTGCGCCGCTGGAACATGCCGTAGCACTTCATCATCAGTTCTGCCGCACGTAGACGTACTATGGTCGGCTCAGACTCATCATATATTACTCCTGTCAGTACCTCTGTAAGTTGCTGGGGCTGTATTGCGCCTATTTGACCCTCTATTTCCGAAAACCAGCTAGGACGTACGTGTGATAGGTTGCGTGCCGTCTTGTCGCTATAGCCTGCAAGCCGTGCCGATTGGTAACAGTTGCTAAACGTCGGGCTGCTCGGCTGCGTATACGCCTGTATAAACGTTGCTTGACGTGGTGTCAGTGTATTTGTATTCTTCATGTTTGTCTCTCCCATGCAAGCCCTGAGGGGCTGTCACTTCCATACAGTATAGAGAATCGCGCATGGAACCTGCAAAGGAGATGTGGTGGGGGTATAATACCAAGAATGAGTAACGATTTGTTGAACAGCCAAAAGAACCAAGTATATGATGCAATTATTGAGGCCGGTTTTGAGCCCAATGAGTTTGAATGGGGCGAAGCAAGCAGTAGTACCGAATCAGGAATGGGTATGGTACCAGCACTTTTTCACCGGCCATCAGGCTATAAAGCAGTGTTTGATTACAGTAAACACAACCTTTACGGCAATAATGGTCGTGTACTTTCAGTTTGGCCAGGGGAAGCAAGTCCCGCAGAATATGCTCTATATGACAATTGGCCAGAGGAATTGAGCGGTGTTAGCTTTTGGCTAGCCAATATAAAACGCGAGATTAATCAACCGGATTTATGGAGTGGCGAAGAAAATAAAAAGTTTACGTCCTGGGCAAAAGATAACAAGCCATTTACCGTCAAAGAACAGACTGATTTACAGGCTAGGCTTGACCGTATAGAGACGATGTTAGTTGAACAAGCTAAGCAAACAAAACAAGTAGCTGAAGATATACGGGAAAGCCTAGACAATCTAAGGCGCGCCAGCGAGAAAATTGGGCGCAAGGATTGGGCGATGATGCTATTTGGGTACATTTTTTCAAAGTCAGCAGATTGGGGCTTAAAACTCACAATTTGGCATGAAATCATCAAGCATTTGACTACGCCCACTTTGCATACATAGAGGCACCGGCCTAAGGGGCTAATCCCAATGGGCGATATGTTTCATCTGTTACGTTCATTTCTTGTTTATATCGACGGAAGTCATCACCGATGATGCCATACCACCGCTTAAACTCTTCTGTGAGTGGGTGTAACATCATAGCTAAATGCTCCACCAATATAAACGCCTGATCGTAAGATCGGGCTTTTATATTGGCCGTGATTTTGGTCGTAGTTGTAAGGATACCGCCCCGCTGGGGTGAGGGTTGCCATCGGCAAGCCGCAAGAGAACATTCCGATGCAAACTGGTTTTGCAGTAGAGAATGTCCTAGACAAGTGAGTATGAGCGAACGCGTACCCGCCAGCTCCACCAGAGAAAACCTCAGTTTGGGCTGGGGTTTTGTCTTTGATATGTCAAGTATAGTGCATGCCATTGCTGCAACGAGAGTGCTTGAGCGCGTTCTGTTCGCAGAATTCCTGCTGAATCTAGGAGTTTCCGGACGTCATCTTTTGACAGTGCCAGTCCACCACTCAGACTATTAAGGAGGGTCTTACGTTTTTGGCTAAAGCCCGCTTTGACTATTTTGAAGAATTGTTTTGTGTCGACGTCTTTAAAAAGTGGCTTTTCACGACGATGCAAAATGAGTACTTGGCTATCCACCTTTGGTGGTGGCGTAAACAACTTTGCGGGCACGAATGCGCCAAGGCTAACTTCACAGTAAAATTGGGTACTGACGCTGAGTAACGACATCTTCCCTGGCTCCGCCACAACCCGCTCGGCCACTTCCTTTTGGATCAGCAACGCCGCCGTAGTGAAATGGTTTGGGCTTTCACACAACACCCGTATAAGATTGCTCGTTAGGTAGTACGGTATATTTGCTACCACTTTGTATCCCTCTGAGAGCTGTTGTAAATTAAACTGTAAAATATCCGCTTCCACCACTGTTAGTTTCCCGGGATTCTCCGTTTTGGGAGGGCTGTCCTCCCAACATTGGGTGGGGAGGGTTTGGGCGAGGTGGGAGTCGAATTCTACGGCTGTAACGACTGCACCGCGCTGCAGCAATTTGCGGGTAAGTGTGCCTAGTCCAGGACCAACCTCCAGCACGGCATCTCCGGCTTCCACCCCCGCGCTATCACAGATTGATTCCAGCGTTACATCATCGTACAGCCAATGCTGCCCCAGGGATTTCTTTGGTATAACTTCTTTCATTGCACTCATTGTAGCAAGTTAGCACCAGTTCCACTCAGGAATAGCCAAATACGGAAAATTGCTGACGATCTTTTACCACCAGTGGTGGCTAACCCAATAATTATAAGCTCCCTGCCAGCTTCCGTAGCGTCCCACTGCATATCCTGTCGCCCAACGTATCTGTGTGACCGGGTTTGTTAACCAATCCGCACCTGCCGAGGCCATTTTGTACCCTGGTGTCGCCTGGAACATACCATATCCACCAGATGATGGGGCAGAACCATGGTCAGTACAGCCTCGATCGCCCTGCCAGCGGAAGGGGCACCAGCCACCTTCATGCGAGACAATATAATCAACCGCACCATAATCATCTGGGCTTATTCCTGCGGCAGCCATTAAGCTTGTTTTATCAGGAGATACATATACCGCCGTTCCACGCGCAACTATCCGTGGCACCGGTTCCGTGACTGTAACAGATTGCAGCAATTTGCGGCTGACTTCTGTGCCATCCTGGACATTTATTTCATAGGTGTTTGTTCGCTTTCCGGCGACACCTTCCTGACGTACCGCTGTAGCACCAAACGATAAAGCGGTGTCTGTCACTGTCTGAACCGGCGGAGGCACATCTTCACTCACCGTGATGGTATGGAGGCCATTACGTATAACGTCTATCTGCATATTTTGACTAATGGGAGTGGTAAGTGCTGGCTTAACCGTGTCCACTGGTGTGACAACAATCTTTTTTTCGCGGATAAAGTCACCGACCGTCTTGGTTTGCGTCCGCATAACAACTGCGGGAGCACCGTACAAACCAACATTTACTGGTGTCGCGCGGGTAATAACGGCACGTAAACCAATTGCCTGCTGCAAAACCAGATTATCGACCGCAGAAACGGTGACTCGATCTTCGGGGTACAGTGTCACGCCACTTTTTGCGACCATGCCACGAGGTGTTGCGGCGGCCGTAACCGTTGTATAGGTGCTTATACCATCGCTGACAAACACAGGAGCGGCACGGTATATATTTACCCGAAACTTATCCTGGCGAATTGGCTCGTCGCTGTCTGGTTCAACCCGATCATTTTCGCCTAAGGTAATTGATAGTTTTTTTAGAAGATCGCCGACCGTATCTGCGTCTGTCGGTAGCGTACTACGCTTACCATCGACATTCAGCAGCACTATAAAGTTCTGGTTTGGGACAATGGTCAACTGGCGAGCATTGTGGCGCAAACCGAAGAAAACACCTGCTATACCCACGAATGCAAGTAATGCAAACAGCACCACTGGCAAGCCTGCAGGATGATGGTGCACACGCTTCGCCTGACGTTTACTGGCGTGATACGAGCTTTTTATAACGTGCCGTGCCCTATCCATAACATCTCCAGTATACCATTGAGGATAACCTGTTTATTGAGAGGAGAGTTTTTTGAGGGGGGCGAAGGCGGTGTTTAGTTTTTTGAGACCTTTGCCCTTGAAGTAAATGGCGGCCATGTCGCCGCTAAGCTCTAGTACCGTCCCCGTGCCAAATATGTCGTGCCGAACGTGGTCACCTTCATGGAGTTCGGGGATATAGCGCGGTTCATCCGAGGTGAAGCCGGTTGTCTTGCCCATCTGTTCTTCGGGTGAAAAATCATCAAATGAAGTGAAATCGGCTCGTCCAAAACTAGGCATAATGGTAGTTTCTTCCGCATGGTCACCGGCAATTTCACTAAGAAAGCGGCTGGGAATATTGTGCTGCATACCACCGTATAGCGAGCGTGAGGTCGCATACAACATATATAGCTCCTCGCGGGCACGCGTCATGCCAACGTAACAAAGGCGGCGCTCTTCCTCCATTTCGCTCTGGTCGTACAAGGCGCGGCTATGCGGCAAAATTGACTCCTCCAACCCAATCATGAAAACCACGGGGAATTCGAGGCCTTTGGCGCTATGCAAAGTCATGAGCGTAACGGCGTTATCGCCCAGGTTTGTCGCATCGAGATCGGAAATGAGTGCTACTTCTTCCAAAAAACTGCTAAGACCTTCTTCGTGGTAGCCTTGCGCCACCCCTATAAGCTCCCGTACGTTTTCCTGCCGGCTTTCGCCCTGCGGCGTTTTATCATCGAGGTAGGCGAGATAGTCTAGCCGCTTCACCAGGCTCTCGACCAGAATATCGGGCGGAAGTTCGTCTAGCTGCGCTCGCAGCGAACCAAGCACGTCCGCAAGCTCGACCAGCCCTTTGCGCGCCTTGCCTGTTACGGTGTCACATTCGGCCATCCGACTCAAAGCGTCACTCAGGCTCAGCCGTTCGGCTAGCATCCAGCCAATGAAGTTCCCGAGGCTGACTGCACCGACACCCCTGCCCGGCACGTTGGCAATTCGCTCAAAACTAGTACGGTCATCTGGCTGATACAGCAGGCGCAAATAGGCAATGAGGTCTTTTATTTCCTTGCGGTCATAGAACCGTACGCCGCCAACAACACGGTAGGGCAAACCGTACCGCACCATCACTTCTTCTATGGTGCGGCTCTGGGCATTCGTGCGGTAGAGGACAGCAAAGTCTTTGTACTGCCGAAGCCCGGTATCCACGGCCGTGCGAATGGTACGCATGATGGTTTCGGCCTCGGCTCGCTCTGTCATAACCTGCATGAGCTGGACGTGGCGGCCATCGCCTTCGGCTGTCCAGAGCCGCTTGTCACTACGCTGCTGGTTTTTTGTCACGACACCATGCGCAGCATTCAGAATGTGTCCGGTACTCCGATAGTTTTGCTCCAACTTGATGACTGTGCAATCTTTATAATCTTTCTCGAACCGCAAAATATTGCGAAAGTCTGCGCCGCGCCAGCTGTAGATTGACTGCCAGTCGTCGCCCACAACGGCTAGGTTTCGCTTTTCATTGACCAAATACTTTACCAGTTGGTACTGGGCAGCATTTGTATCCTGGTATTCGTCTATCATGATGTGGCTGAAACGAGTTTGCCATTTTTCGCGGATTTCCTTGTGGTTCGCTAGGAGCTGCACGGCACGCCAGATGAGGTCGTCGAAATCAAGCGCCTTTGCCCCGTGAAGCGCGTCCTGATACAGCGGATATATACGAGCAACAACCTCACCAATGGGGCTCCGTGCCGTTTTACGGTACTCATCAGGGCCTATCATGTCGTTTTTGGCACTGCTAATATAGCCAGAGATTGTGCGCGGCGGAAAGGATTTTTCATCGACATGCTGCTCTTTGCAAATGCGCTTTATGGTACTGAGCCGGTCAGTTTCGTCAAAAATAACGTAGCTTGAGGGTATGCCAATATATTCGCCGTCCATGCGCAGGAGCCGCACGCAAATAGAGTGAAAGGTTCCCATCCACGGCATGAACCGGCGGTCGTCTGCGTTTTGACCGAGCAGCTCGGCCACACGTTCACGCATTTCCCGGGCAGCTTTGTTCGTAAATGTTACCGAAAGAATGCTGTAGGGCGTGGCCTGATGTGTGGCAATGAGATAGGCTATTCGATGCGTCAGCGTTTTTGTCTTGCCGCTCCCTGCCCCAGCCTGAATAAGCAGCGGACCCTCGGTAGTTACCACCGCCCGCCGCTGCTCCGGATTCAAACCCACGAGAAGACTATCTTGCACCCATCTATTCTACCAGACTAGCACACATAAATTGCTTCAGTTACCCTGTTGGGTGCAAGTCATAATTGCTTTTTCATATACAATTTAATTGATTTTGCGGGATTCTAAAAGTATTTCTTAGAATTTTTTCTGATATACTCTGCTTATAATGTCAGAACTCACACATCCTATGGACCCAGCCTTTGGCATTGGGCGCTATACAGAGCTATTAGCAAGAGGGGCTCTTGGCTCAAGCACCGTCCAGCCCCTCGTAATGGCAGTTACCGGGGAGTACCTTACCGGCCATAATATACGTCACACATACCTTACACACGAGCCCCTCCTAGACAAACAAGCCTATTTGGAGACCATACGCAACGAAATAGCAAATTATATGGGTACCACCCTGCCGCCGCGCCCTTTAAGAACAATCACGCTTACTTTCGCAACTACAGTCGGCCCTCGTCGCTTTCTCTTGGGCGGCGTAGGGAGACGCATAGATAACAGTGTGAAAACCTATGTAGCGAGAGATGCTGCAAGCACCTTTGGCATTACCATAACAAATAAACAAATTAAGGGAGCCGCTATCAACCAATCCGAGGGCTGGAATCCTTCGGCGGGGATAGGGCTCGAACCAGGCATAATTGGTCCTTTACTCGAAGTAGTACCCGATCAAAGTATTTTGGGATACTTTATGCTTGCTGAAGACCCGGCTTACGTTGCGCCTGAAACACCTGCTGAAATCGCACTGAGTCAGACCGAATCACTCATCTTGCCCTTTGGAGAAGTCGAATCGCTACTATCTGTTGCACAAGCCGCTTTCGTGCAAAGATCACCCGAATCACCCTTTTTCAGAGGTATGATACCCCATAACCTCGACCAAATGACCTCCTAGGCAACGACCCTAATTAGTTGCTCGTTTTATTTGAAAAACGATGTGTGTGGGATGAAGTCTAGTTTTAGAATTTCCATGTCAAGTAGCAGGTCGAGTACAAGTATTGCTGCGAGCAAAATAAACATGGTCAAGAGGATAACCTTGCGGCGGCGACGTTTGACCTGACCGATTGGGACAAAATAGGTGCCGGCAGCTATATGACGTTCGATCTCGATTTCACGAGCTGACTTGGGGTCTACCTCCGCTTCTTCTTTCTGGGTTTGTTCTGCAAACTCAGTGTTTGTAGCAATTTCTGACTCACCTTCCGTGCTCGGTTTTGCCTGGGATTCCTCATTTACAGAGGGGGTTTTCACCTCATTTTGTTCTTTTGGGGGCGTTGAGCCGTCTGCGGGTAGATCTGTGGCGGCTGTATTTTGGGACTTTACATTGTTGTGTTCGTCGGAAGTTGGTGCGGGTGGATCTGTTTCCTCTGTTCTTTCCTGAGGTGCTATGTTTTTACCAGTTAGCTTTGGTCTTGTGCTCGACTCGACGGCCGGCTCACCGGAGGGCTTCTCTGCTGACGTATCGACTCCATCTATATTCAGCATCGGATCGGTCGCCAGAATAGGGCGATTGGTAATAATTACCGGCCGGCTTGATGACGCTGGAGGCGTATCGCCAGGATGAACTCCATCCATGACTTTGATAGGTTTCTTTTCGGCAGGCATGTGCTATTTCCTCTCTGTTTGAACCTGATGAGCAACTTTCACAATTTCGGAAAACTGGTGATAGTTCAGGCTAGCAGCCCCCACGAGGACACCGTCTACTTCTGGAAGTTCGAGATAGCTGCGGACATCGTGTTCGTTCACGCTGCCGCCATAAAGGACGTGCATGGACCGCGCTGCTCGTTCGCCATAAAGCTCCCGAACTTGGTCGCGCATAAAACGAATCATTTCCTGGGCATCACCTGGCTTGGCAATAATACCATCGGCCGTACTGATAGCCCATACCGGCTCATATGTAAGGACAATTTTTTCAATATCTTTGCTGGTAAGGTTCATGAGAGCAGTGGTGAGCTGGTCGTGAATGACTTGTTTCGCTTCACCTGCATCGCGTTCTTGCTTGGTTTCGCCTATGCATATGATGGGTGAAATATCGTTCCGAATGGCAGCCTGAACTTTGTAACGCACTGTGTCAAGATTATCATCAAAATAGAGTCGTCGTGATGAATGCCCAACTATGGCGTAGTGCACAAGGTCACCGAGCATGGCAAAGCTGACTTCGCCGGTGTAGGGACCTTCGTCTTTGTAATACGCATCTTGGGCGGCCAGGCGAAAGCGGCGGCGGTCAATCTCTAGACTCAGTGGCTGGAGGGAGAGCATGCTGGGTGCAATGACGACCTCTACGTCGCGGTGAGAAGCAATCCGTTCACTCAGCCTATGAACAAGCAGGCTTGATTGGTGCACACTGAGGTGCATTTTCCAGTTGCCGACGATGAGAAGTTTTTTATCCATAGTGCTTATGCCTTATTATAAATTTTCAGTTTACAATTTACAATTTTCGAAAAATTCCAGAAGTGCAATTTTCATATGGAGGGAATTTGAATCTTTGGAAATTGAAAATTTTCTGAAAATTGGATGTTGAAAATTGTGAATTGGTCATTTGTTCTCCAGTGCTTCTACGCCCGGAAGTTTTCGGCCGCTCATAAGTTCAAGGCTCGCGCCACCGCCGGTGGAAACATGGTCGAAACTCGCCGTCAAACCACGGTCTTGGACAAACCCGACCGTATCGCCGCCGCCGACAATACTGAACGGTCGGTTGCCAAACTGCCCCAGCATAGCCTCGGTAAGTAGCTCTGTGCCATGCGCTGTTGGCCCAATCGGCCCCTGTAGCCCCTTTGTCTCTGTCACTCCCATAGTGCCGTTCCATACCACCGTTTCAGAAAGCTGGAGTAACCCTGCTATAAACGCTCCACTAAACGGGCCGATGTCTAGAATCATCTCATCATCTGCCACCTGACTCGCTTCATGCAGCGGGCGCTTTGGGTAGGCTTCTATGTCGGCAATTATGTGGGCGCTCCAGTCGACAATACGTGTCGGTGCCGTGGTATCAAGTTTTTTTGCCACGACGCCGTCTTGCGGCAGATAAAACACAAAGTCGCGCTCTTTTTTCACTTCGCTCACTTTGTGCATAATTTCTTTCGCAAGCGGCAAATCATCTGGTTCTATTTTGCTTTTACCTACTTTTAGGCCGGTAGCGTGCAAGAAGGTGTTTGCCATAGCGCCTCCCACCGCAACAACGTCAGCGATGTCAATAAAGCGCTGAAGAATCTCTATTTTGTCGGCAATCTTCGCCCCGCCTATCACTGCTACCATTGGTCGTTTAGGGTTTTCCATAGCTGAAGTGATAGTATCGACTTCCTTTTCGAGTAGTAAGCCTGCTGCACTCGGTAAGCAGTGCGTCACTCCCTCGGTGCTGGCATGAGCTCGATGCACCACTCCAAAACCATCTTGCACAAATACATCGGCAAGGCTGGCGAGCTCCTTGGCAAATTCTGCACCGTTTGTTTCTTCTTCGGCATGGAAACGGAGGTTTTCAAGCAACAGCACTTGACCAGCTTGCAGGTTTTGGGCAGCTTTTTTGGCGCGTTCTCCCACGCAATCCGGGACGAACTCCACCTCTGTATTTAAAAGCTTCCCAAGTGATTTAGCCACTGGGAACAGGCTGTATTTGGGGTCTGGTTTGCCGTCTGGGCGGCCAAGGTGCGAACACAAAATGAGCGCCGCTCCGTGCTCGAGGAGATAGCGCAAGGTTGGGACGCTTTGCTGCAAGCGATAATCGTCGGTAATTCGACCTTTTTCATCGAGCGGTACATTGTAGTCAGCTCGAACAAGCACTTTTTTGCCTCCTACATCAATATCGCGGATTGTTTTTTTCGTAAAACTCACTGCCCACCCATTCTTTTCCTCTGACACCCGATACAAATTTCGTTATGTCAGTGTTTATGGTTTTATTGTACATTCGAATACCGAAATTCCAAAGTACAACTTCTACACCAGAAGAATCCTTGAGAATATAGCTTCGCTCCAAGAACCTGTGTAGGGTGGTGCAGCCCGGGATGAAACGAGAGCACCGGAATGCAGACGTACAAAAGTACGGCGAAATGAGGAGCGGAACGTTTCGCCCGGGATGTGCCGTTCTACACAGGTTCTAATCTAACTGACGTATTTTGATAGTATCTGTTGCGCCGACGACCCCAGGATACTGTCCGCTCACCAACATAACTATGTCGCCCTTTTCGAAAACGCGCTCCTTTAGCAGAAAGTCGGTAATTTTCTGAGCAGCATGAGCACTAATGGGACGCACGTAACTCTTTACGTCGTATACAATAGCAAGTTGCTGGGCGGTACGCACACTGTCGGTCACCGCTATGATGGGGACGTCGGGACGCTCGGAGGCAATCGTCAGCACCGTTGCTCCTGTTTTAGTTTCGGCAATGACCGCCTGGGCGTGTATACTCGTCGCCATGCCAATAACGGCGCGGCTTATAGCTAGCTGGCGGGTCGGTTCTTTTTCAAACTGACCCTTAAACGACACTCGAACAACACCATGCTGCTGCGAGTAGTTGATGATGCGTTTCATTATTTTCACCGCTTCGTGCGGGTACTTGCCCATAGCCGTTTCGTCACTGAGCATGACGCAATCTGCGCCTAAATACACTGCAGTCGCCACGTCGGACACTTCCGCGCGTGATGGTTCTGGTGATTCGGTCATGCTACCAAGCATTTGGGTGGCGACAATGGTTGGCTTGCCGTACTGCAAGCCCATGCTAATAATTTGGCGCTGCGCAACCGGTACAACCTCTGGATTTACCTCCACCGCCATATCGCCTCGTGCGACCATGGCAACATCGGTCGCCTGCATAATTTCTTTTATGTTATCTATGGCGAGCTTGGTTTCGAGTTTAGCGATGATTTTTACGTCTGAGCCAAGGTTTTTTAGGATAACGCGCATATTTTCAATGTCTTGAGCAGACTGAATGAAGCTCATAGCCACGTAGTCTATGTCCTGCGTACTGCCATAGGCGAGGTCGGCTTTGTCTTTTTCGGTTATCACGTCTCCGCCGAAGTCCGTGTCTGGTAGGTTTATGCCCTTGCGCTTGAGTAAAATGCCGTCGTTGTGTGCCTCGCAGTAGACAATGCCGCTGCGAACACTGGTAATTTCCGTGCGCACTTTGCCGTCAAATATGTAGAGCCGTTCGCCCCGCTTTACCTTTGTGCTTAAGTCGTACTGTGTAGGGATAATGCCAGTTTCCAGCCAGTCGGCTTCGTAACCGAGCTTGAGTGTTTCACCCTTTTTAACGGTGATAATATCGTCAAATTCGCCAAGCCTGATTTTGGGACCCTGTAAATCCTGGATGATGGCAACTGGTTTTTTCAGTTCGCGACTGGCTTTGCGAATCCATTTTATGTGCTGGGTTTTTTGCGGGTGGTCACCGTGGCTGAAATTTAGCCGAAGCCCGTTCGCCCCGTCTTCAATCAGCCGCTTGATAGCCTCGTAACTATCTGTCGCTGGCCCAACAGTAGCAATTATTTTCGTGCGTTTATACCGCTTCAGCGGCACATGATGCTCGTGACCGTTTCGTGCTTCCATATAAATATTAGTTTACAGGCTTATGCTTACTACGCCAAATATGTATCCCTGCACATAGACGCATAAACCTGGACTTTTGTTTCTGGCGACAATACTCTCGCTTGACTCTATCTATCGGCCGAGGGATTCTTCGGTTTTCTTGAGGTCTATAGTGGTTTTGATGATGGTGTCGGGTGCAAGGGAGATGCTGTCTATGCCAGTTTCCACGAGGAAGCGAGCAAACTGTGGGTAGTCTGAAGGTGCCTGACCGCAAAGACCAATCTTTACGCCTTTTGCTTTAGCGACGCGCACTGCTTCGCGTATGAGTACCTTCACGGCTTCGTTGTTTTCATCGTACACATGCGCCACGGTGTGGTTGTCGCGGTCAACACCAAGCGTCAGCTGGGTAAGGTCGTTGCTGCCTATAGAGAAGCCATCGAACAGCTCAGCGAACTGCTCTGCCAGAATGACATTGGCTGGGATTTCGACCATAACATACAGCTCAAAGCCGTTTTCGCCGCGGCGCAGGCCAGTTTCGGCCATAACTTCTTGCACTTTGCGGGCCTCTTCGAGGCTGCGACAAAACGGTACCATAGCCTTCACGTTGGTTATGCCCATTTCGTTGCGCACTTTTAGGAACGCCTTGCACTCTAGTTTAAAGGCCTCGCGGTAATCGTCGCTGTAGTAGCGGCTGGCACCGCGCCACCCAATCATAGGGTTGTTTTCGAGCGGTTCAAACTGGGTACCGCCGATTAGGTTGGCGTATTCGTTTGTCTTAAAGTCGCTAAAACGGACTATAACTGGGTTCGGGTAAAACGCCGCACCAAGAATGGCTATACCTTCGGCGAGCTTGTCTACAAAGTACTGCGCTTTGTCGGTGTAGCCCTTGGTAAGTTCGTTGATTTGGGCACGTACCGCCTTGTCTTTTACCTGGTCGAAGTACAGCAGTGCTTTCGGGTGAATCTTGATATGGCTGTCTATAATGAACTCTTCACGGGCCAGCCCCACTCCGTCGTTCGGTATAAGCGAGTAGGCAAACGCTTGGTCCGGAGAGCCAATATTCATCATCATTTTGGTGTGCGGACGCTCGAGGTTCTGTATATCGGTGCGGTTGATATCGTATTTCAGAATTCCTTCGTATACAGTGCCTTCGTCGCCGCCCCCACCGCAACTCACGGTAACGTTCTGGCCATCGGCAATCAGTTCAGAAGCATTGCCCGTACCAACAACACAGGGTATGCCAAGCTCACGCGACACAATGGCAGCGTGACAGGTACGTCCGCCCTTGTCTGTCACGATGGCACTGGCAATTTTCATAATTGGTACCCAGTCTGGGTCAGTCATTTCGGTCACCAGTACATCGCCTTCTTTGAAGTCGTCTATGTCCTTGACGCTCATAATCTTGCTGGCTTTGCCCTGGCCTATTTTGTTACCAACGCTGGTACCTTTAACAATGATGCGGCCTTCTTCGGCTAGTTTGTACTCTTCTATAACATTGACATCACGGCGCGACTGCACGGTTTCGGCGCGAGCCTGAACAATGTAAAGCTGCTTGTCATCTTCGTCAAGCGCCCACTCAATATCCATGGGGTGGCCATAGTGTTCCTCTATTTTGATACCCCAGTCGGCAAGCGTACGTACTTGGTCGTCGGTAATGGAAAAACGCTCTTGGTCGTGAACGGGCACGGGGTTGTTTTTGGTCTGGCTGTTTGCCACTGGTACCATTTTCATCTTTTTGGTGCCGAGCTTTTTCTTCAAAATAGCGCGAGTTGGCTTGAAAACAATAAATTCATCTGGGCTCACGTGTCCCTGCACGATATTTTCGCCCAGTCCGTATATAGAGCTCACTACCACTGCGTTTTTGAAGCCGCTTTCGGTGTCTATGGTAAACATAACGCCCGCACATTCACTGCGCACCGCCACCATTTGCTGGATGCCAACAGAAAGAGCCACTTTCATGTGGTCAAAGCCGTTAGTCACGCGGTACACAATGGCGCGGTCGGTAAATAGACTGGCTATACACTCTTTAACCGACTCGAGGACGTGGTGTTCGCCCTTAATATTCAGGAAGGT
>JBASZU010000101.1:0-2267 GCA_049661165.1 Saccharimonadales bacterium (SeqCode) | reverse complement strand
GTTGAGGGGTGGTCGTTGGCAGGGGTGCCGGAGATGTCTTGAGAAGTTGTCTCGTCGGCAAGGGGGTTGTCAAGAACGGGTGCGCGCTGTGAACTGGCTGTCGTGTCGTTTGAATCTGGGGTGGTATTTGCGCTAGGATCAGTTGCGTCTGACTGTGGTGAACTATCTGATGGCTGCACGCCGGCAGATGCTACGGGTTCTGTAGCATCTGCATTTGGCATTTGTGTTGTGTCGTCTTGATGTCCAAAAAGCATCCCCACCCCCTTGGCTCGCCTGGCGAGCATTTTCATTTAGCGTATATCAATCTACAATGAGTATTGTAGCAAACCATAAGCACGTGCACTAGAGGAGAGTTTACATGACTGATGCCCCAGTTCCACAGTACGATCCGAGCGATTTTGATACCGAACCATACGTTAAGCGGGTCGAAAAACCATGGGGCTATGAGCTGCATTGGGTGCGCGAAGGAGCGCCTTATTTAGGCAAGGTTTTGCATGTTAATGCTGGTGCACGCTTGAGCTTACAAGTCCACGACGAAAAAGAAGAAAGTTGGTTTCTCATGAAGGGCAGGGCTGCCGTGATTTGGGAGAACAACACAGGTGAACTAATCGAAACTGAGTTACAAGTGGGTGTAGGCTATAGCACGCGGATTGGGCAGAAACACCGCTTGAAAGGATTAACCGATACGGATATTTTGGAAGTTTCTACTCCGGAGTCAGGGACAACATGGCGCCTAGAGGATGACTTTACTAGACCGCACGAAACGCCGGAGCAGCGAAAAAAGGAACGCGGCGAGGGGTATTAGCTACCTAGATGTGTACAGAAAGTAGTGTACTAGGAAAGCTTTGGAACGAAACAGGGGTGATATACTGGAGGCATGAAAAAAGATCTGGAGCGGGAGCTCACCACGGTAGTGAAGGAGTTGTTTGGCGTAGATATTGCCGTGGAGCTGACGCGGCCAGAGGCGCAGCATGGTGACTACGCGACCAATGTTGCCTTGCAGCTGAGTAAACAGCTTAGCAAAAACCCCCGCGACATTGCTGAAACTATAGCCACAAGCGTGAAAGGTCGGAGCTTTCACGTTCTTGCAGCGGAGGTGGCGGGGCCGGGGTTTATGAATATAAAGTTGACCGATGAAGCATTGTGGGGCAGTTTGCACGAAGCGCCCGTGCGTCCACTGCAGGGTCGGACGATCGTTACTGAATATTCAGACCCGAACCCGTTCAAGGTGTTGCACGCCGGGCATTTTTATACGAGCGTTGTTGGGGATGCTATCTCAAATATTTTGCAGACAAGTGGAGCGCAAGTGCACAGGGTGAACTTTGGTGGCGATGTTGGGCTACACGTCGGTAAGACCATGTGGGCGATTGTGCGAGAGCTTGGCGGGGAAAACCCGGAAAAGCTAACCGAAATTCCAGAGACGGAACGCTCAGAGTGGATGGCGCGCTGCTATGTGGCCGGGACGAACGCCTACGAAGATGATGAGACCGCCCGGGGTGAAATCATTGCCCTGAACAAGCGTGTCTACCAGCTGCACAGCGACAGCGACCACGACTCGCCATTTGCACAAGTGTATTGGACGTGCCGTCAGTGGAGCTACGACTATTTCGATGCGTTCTACCGGCAAATCGGCAGTGGGTTTGAACGGTACTACCCAGAAAGTCAAACGGCTGGCGTTGGACTGGCGGTGGTGAAGGAACAGCTTGCAAAGGGTGTTTTTGCAGAATCGGACGGAGCGGTCATATTCGATGGTGAGAAGTTTGGCCTGCACACGCGGGTATTCGTGAACAGTGAGGGGTTGCCGACATACGAAGCGAAAGACGTTGGCCTCAGCATGAAAAAGTGGGAAGACTACCATTTTGATAGCTCGGTTATCATCACGGGCAACGACATTGTTGAGTACATGAAGGTGGTATTGAAAGCCATAGAGCAATTTGAACCCAATCTTGCACAGCGAACTCGGCACATTACGCATGGCAACGTGAAGCTAGCGGGCGGGGTGAAAATGAGCAGCCGCAAGGGCAATTTCCTACGGGCGGTCGATGTCATAGACGAAGCGGCGGCGGCAAACCGCGAAGCGACCGGCCAGGAAAACGTATCAACTGTACTTGCGGCAATCAAGTACTCGTTCCTAAAGAACCGCATCGGCGGAGATATCATCTTCGACCCCAAAGAATCGGTCGCGCTTGAAGGCAATAGCGGCCCGTACCTGCAGTATGCGCACGCCAGGGCCAGGAGTATTTTGGCAAAATACCAAGCTCCAAGCA
>JBASZU010000100.1:0-5375 GCA_049661165.1 Saccharimonadales bacterium (SeqCode) | reverse complement strand
AGTATACCCCCCTGCCCCAGCCTTGCAACTACAACAGAACTAATTTTCAACAAAACCACCCCCCTTGATTTCCTTTCATACCTTAAACGAAGTATCAAACCGTCATTTTAAACCGTATGGCCGTACGGTTTATTTTCCCTCAGGGGCAAACACGGTTTTGAAACGGTCTATGAGTACGGCTTCGTGGTCTATATGGGCGGTGATTATGTATGTGACGAATCGGCTGATATCTAGCTTTTCGGCCACGAGCGTAATTTCACGGCGTGATTCAAACGGGTGCACCCAAACGCTTTGCTGCAAGTATCGGTAGCCCATCTGCTTTATCTTGTCGGTAAATAGCCGCCGCGCCCGCTTTTGCTCTTCTGGTATATCGAAGAGTACGAGTCGCCACTGTCCATCCCACACCTCTGGGACGGGTATAGCCAGTTTATCGTACTCAAGCCGCTTGAGGCGGAGTCTGCCAAGAGTTGTGATTTCGAGCCCATTCTCATAGTTCTCTGCAAGCAGTTTTTTACTGCGCATATAGGCGAGCACTCGTGCTATCTCCCGCTCCTGAGCACGCTTATCCAGCGCATCAAATGCTCGCTTCATAGGTCCTTCCAGACCAATGAGCGCATTTGGCGCAAGTACAAGCGCCGTTAGTGCCGTACCAAAGACGGCCGTTCTGAGTACTGCGTCTACCAGCGCGCTGGTTTGTGCATTTTTTGCCATATTTAAATTGTACGGCCGTACGGTTTATTTAACAAGAAGCTACGAAAGCGTTCTCGTGCCGGTTATGGATGTTAGGCCTGTGAACGGCGGGTGGAGCGTTACTTACGGCGACGTTTTCGGGCATTTTGACGAACCACTTCTCCGCCCGCCGCCTGAGCGAGGTTAACGGCGCCCAGAATGTTCGCTGCTACCGCCACAGCAGGCGCAAACGCTCCAACCGCAAAACAGGCTGCCGCGCCCAGCGCGTTGATGTTACGGTACCACCGAGCGGCTTTTTCGGTTTTTCCTTCTCTAGGCTGTGTTTCTGACAAAACTATACCTCGGTTTCGTCGTCTTTGACTTTCAAGGGGCGTTTTTTGATGATTTCGTATCGTTCGCCGGTTAGTGGCGATTCCCAGTAATCTTCATTTATGATGTTCACAAACGTCGTGAGGTCTTTTTCGTCCATGATGATGATTTTTCCTTGGTCATCTGGCATGAGCTCCAAATCCATGTCTTCGGCGTATTCGAGTGCCTTTTCTTGGCTGACCTTGCCCACTTCGAGCTTCTGCAGTTTCTGTATGAGCTGCTTTTTCCCTTTCAGCAGTGCATTCATGCCAACTCCCTCCGGGAAACTTAGTCCGTACACTTCCATAATCTCGCGCACCTTGGCTTCGGCTATGCTGGCTTCTTTGGCATCGTAGCCAAACAGTGTCTTCAGCTTACTCTGGCTAAAAACATACAGGTCTTGGTCGAGCACTAGTAGCTGCGGGTCGGTCGGAAGACGCAGCGCCGCCTCTGCGTCAAATGGGACAAACCTATCGGCGCGAAGCATCCAGCCCTGCTTGCCTTTCATGACCTGAGATTTTGGCAAAACTTTTGCCAGGTAAAACGGCTTATCCATCTCTGGGTGTGAAACGCGTGCCAAGACGCCCTTCATATGGTTTATATCGTGCTCTTCGTCTTTAAATAGTACAATTTCTCGCTCTTGTGTATGCAACCAACCAAGTGTTTCGCGGAGTTTCTCTACTTTGAAAACTTGGGTGCGTTGCAGGACATTGCTTTCGGCCTCGGCATCTTCAAAGCCGCGAACTATGAGCCCTTTTTCGGCTCCCTCGAGCACGAAGTCGAGTAAATCATCTATAAATATTGGTTCGAGCTGTTTCTTCAGCCCATCAGCCATAGCCGTCCGATAAAGAACATAGTTCTTCGAAATAAAAAATAGCTCAATCTTGAGCTCGTCTTTGTATTGCACCAGGTTATTTGCCCAGGCAAAAACATCGGTTTCTTGGTACGAATCAATTTCTTTTTGTCGCTGCGCCTCTACGGTGTTTTCATCCATAGCAAGCATTGTACCACTGAACACTTGGTTATGCTGCTGTGTTATATACTATTTTTTGCGCAAGAAAAGTTTGAGAAAACCCAACAGGACGGCAAGGAGGCCTGCGTTTTTCTTATTGAACAAACCGGATACGGCGTCGCCAATGCCGCCGTCACCCTTCCCGCTCTTTTGCCCGAGCAAAATGTTCACAAGGCCGCCCACATCCAGACCGTCTGATTGTTTCTGCTTGCCAAGCTGGCCGAGAACAATCGGTGCAAGTGTTGTTAGAATATCGCCCGCAGCAGCACCGCTCACCCCTGAGTTCTGCGCCACACTGTCCGTAACTTTACCCGTATTTTTTCCAAAAATATGTTCAAGGATTTTACCGCCGTCTAATTTTGTCGAATCACTGCCGACCGCACCCGCAAGGTCATCGAGAATTGAGCCGTTATGGTCATTGGCGAGAGCAGTATCGAGCTTTTTTGCTCCTTTACTGCTAGCGGCCTCTTGCTGCAAGCCACTAAATATAGCCGAGAGCGCCGAATCCATCGCAGAATTTGTACTGTTTCCATCCAGTCCGTTCCGTGAGCCTAATTTTTCAGCGGCAGCACCAGAGAGTTGTTCAAGGAGAACCTGTTTTATATCCATAGCTATTTCTCGCACGCAATGCCGTCGCTGTCGCGGTCGAGACGCGGTTCGTAGCTTGCATTTGAACGCTTGATGTTAAAGACGCCTGCTTGAAATGCGGCTGTACAGTTTTCAAATTTGCGGCCACCGGAATCTTTGCTTTCTTTCTGAGCTGCCACTTTCTGCTTGGCCTCGGCACTTGGCGTATTGAGGGCGTCTGCCTTACCCGTTACTTCGCCATTTGGCTGGGTTTGTACCGGTGAGTATTTGCCATTTACATTAGCCTGGGACGGATTTGTCAGGATAACTCCCGCGTAACCAGCCCATGCCACCGCAAGCGCAAGAAGCGCCTTAGCCCATTGGCTTTTTTTGAATCCTTCTGGGTCACGCACGTACCAAATCACTGCCGCCACTATTGGAATAATCGGTAGCACAATAAGCCACAGCAACCAGCCGACGATGATAGTACGACTTGTTGTCCAGTTTTGGTACTTATGTCGTGTCAGCGGAAACCGCGACACAATCCAAACAGCCCCACGCAGGAAAAATCCGGGATGCTCATAGGCGTTTCGTTCTTTCAAAACCCGTGCATCTGTCGTGTTTGCACTGTAGTCAGTTTTGTCGACTTTCTCGGTTTTTTTCAGTTTATGCTCTGACACGGTATTGCTCCTTATATCACCCTACTCCCACAAATGTACCATAATTTGTACTCAGTACACAGACCTATTTACACATCGGTTACAAGATTATCGCGACTGCGAAATTCCGTTACCAAGAAAACGCCATCGGACTCCTGGCGAAATTGTATGTCGTGCGGGTTCATGAAATAGTCGTTTGAACCGATGATTTGATAGATTAGCTCTGCCCGCGCATCTGGGCGAGCATGAAAGGAATGCCCCTGGTACACAAGAAACTCGGCACTGCCATGTGGCGCAAGGTTTCGGTCAAGCTCAACCACACGGCCAAACAGCCGGATTTTATCGAGCTGGATGTCAAAGTGAGATTCATTATGGATGTGGATTCGTAATTCACTGTGGTCACCGCTCCGGTGAAAATGCGCACTTGCCACCTTTACCACTGGGTAGACCTTGCGGCCAGATGCCTGCAAATACGGATTAGTTCCGTTATGCGCAACCCCGTCGTGCTCCTTTGGATCCTCTTGCCCATGTTCAACCTGCGCCACCTCAAAGGCTGGTCGGCCGCTGAGGATCCGTTTCAAAACTGCAAACGGGCCATTGTTTATTTCTGGCTTTTGATTATTTTGTTGCATAGCTTATGGTGACTCTTAATTACGCTCGGCGTAAACGTCGTTTCAGCGGTACAGAAACACGGCGGCGAAATACTCCGCGCAAGAACTCACCAGCCAAGTAGTAGTACGGAAATACCGTAACGACCATGAGTGTACTTGAAAGCAAGCCAAACATGAGCACCACAGCGAGCCCCTGCCAGAACGGACTGGTCAGTGCGAGCGGGATGATTGAAACAATAGCCGTCAAGCTTGTTGCAACCAGTGGACGGAAGCGTTCGGCCAGAGCCTCATGAGCCGCCTCAACCGGGTTCATCCCTGCCCTGCGTGATTGGTTTGCGTAATCAGTGAGCAAAATGGTGTTTTTTATGCTTAGTCCAATCAGCGCAAAGAACCCAAGCATAGCAAAGAAGCTAAAGGCATTGTCGGTCAGCCACAGCCCCAGTGTAATCCCAAACAGGCTAAACGGTATGGCCATAAAAATGAGGAGCGGCTGGAGCAGGCTGCGGAACTGAACCGAAAGCACCAGGTAAATCACCAGTAGCACCGCAGGAAATGCGATGGCAAGCGTCTTGAAGCTGTCTTGGTTTTCACTTTCCTGGCCGAAGTTAAAGCTCACCGCGTCTTTTGGCAAGCCATAGCCCGCAACCTTCTCAGGTGTAAACGTATCTTCAACCGCCTTTTGCGTGGCTGTCACCAGTGCCGTTGTGTCGGTATCGACAAACTTTGCCGTAATACCAATAAACGCTTTACTATCCGCACGAGTCAATACATCCGCGTTGTCGACAGAAACGGTTTCAAATGTGATTTTGCTGTCGTCTATGCGTCGAATATCAGCAGCTCGTAAATATGCTGCGATATCGCTTGCCAGCTTCTCGGCCGCCGGCCGATTCGCATCAGCTGAAACTCGAGCCGTAAAGTCCGAAGCTGGCGGACCGGCGTCAATAGTCGTAACACTAAACTGCGCCTCTTTAAAGTCCTTGAACTCAGCCTTTAAGCGGTCAATGTACTGCGGCGCAGTGGTTTTGCGTTTGTTGTAGTCTTTTAGGTCTACGAAAAATTGTGCACTCTGGGCGTTAGCTATCCCATAGTTCGCGCCCGACACAAAATCTTCACCGAGAACGGTTTTGATTTTTTGCATGGCTGCGTCATTAATCCCCTCGGCCCGAGCAATGGTTGTTCCGGTCGGAAAACGAAGCGTTGTCGCGATTTGGTTGGTGTCTTTGGATGGTGGGAAGATGTTGAACGTTACCTTCTGGAACAAGTAACCGCCCGCGCCAATGAAGACAAAGCTGAGGACAATTGCTGCTAGTCCTACACCAAACAGTTTGCGTTTACTGTGCTGTGCCCACAGCATGGGAGCCGCTAGCCACCGCGCGACACGCGCCTCAAAATCGGCTGCCAGTTCATGCTCGGCCTTGGCGCCAACATGTTTTTTGCCAAGCATAATAAACCGCGCATAAAACGGTATGAAGACCAGCGCAACGAGCA
>JBASZU010000099.1:0-1723 GCA_049661165.1 Saccharimonadales bacterium (SeqCode) | reverse complement strand
TCGGTGCAATTATGCTGTTTGGTATAGGGCTGGCGGTGGGCGGCTGGGCAAAAAATGAGCGACAGGCGGCGCCGCTTGCCCAAATCATTACCTTCCCCATGATGTTTCTTTCGGGGAGCTTTTTCCCACGGTTTCTCATGCCCGAATGGCTGCAGGGGGTTACGAACTACTTGCCGCTAACACCGGTTATCGACGCCGCACGGCTCATTATCACCGAAAATCGCGGCGTGTTTGACCTGCTGCCACAGTTCGGCATTATTTTGGGCTGGTGCCTCGTAGTCTACCTCATAGCCTTCCGCGTCTTCCGCTGGGAATAGTTGCGAAAAATGCTAAAAAATGCTATCATTTAAATATGGCTTTTATCCAAGGAACATCTATTACCACCCCTATGGTGCTCAAAGCATCGTATCATGAGGGATTACACGGTATACAGGGTGACCCAGAAGCACTGCGAGACATTGGTATTCCGGTTGGTTCTGATGACTTTGAGCGGCATGTGACCTCTGGTCATGAGGTTAGACGAGTGCTTACGCAAGGGCTAGGAAAAATGTGTGGCGATTGTTGTATTACTATTCAACCAGGTAAGGCGTGTGCGCATATGCGCTTAGATGAACAAGGCAAACCCAATATTCTCGGATAATTAATATGACACCCTCCCCTCATGCAGATACGCTCCCTGGGCTTGAACCGCCTACGCCGTCTCCCGCAGAGAGACCTAACTGGAATGACTCTCGTATGGCCGTTGCAAGGCTACTAGTTGCGGAAGATTGTTATCAAGCCTCAATAGGCGAAACATTTTCTGATATTACCGCCCACATGCGAGCGCTTGCCGAACCGGGTGCACTTTTTAGTTCACTGGTAGGTACTGCGGTCCAGCGGGACAAAGGCGGTAGAGGGAAACAAGCGGTTACACACAGGACTGCCAGCGGAAGGATAACGACCGTTGCATTGTCGGCCGCGGAAAGAAAATTGCTCCCAGATTACATAGAGGCGTATGGACGGAAAGCATCAGTCGTTACCAGAAATGCACAAAACCAACGCAAAGGTCAGGCGAGTTATGATTCTGACGCTCCTCGTCGAGCTGCGGAACACACGCTCGTACCGAAGATGGAAGCATTAGAAATATACCGCGGTACGCTTGTGCAGCAATCAGAATTGCTGAAGCAGTTTATTGAGGCGACAAAGGGGCGCAATGCTGGACTTGCGCGTATGGGCAGTGAAGCAAAGATGCGTATGCGGGGAGCTACGCTGCTTGAACAAATAATCCCCGATGCACTCGACGCCATAGGCGACCAGCGAGGCTGGGGGGTTAAACAAGAACAATTGGCCCAACGGACAATCTTAGCGCGAATGGTGCATTTTCGTGAAGGCAATGGACACCTTGGGTATGTGAACCGGCTTTGCAGTATGCTTGGAAGCTACAGTCTCATTAAGCAAGGTGTATTTACCGAGCGAATTGAACGAGCAAGCGCATACCTTGAAGAACAGGGCTTTGTTATAGTCAAAACTGTACAATAAGCGTATGAATTCCTATACAGATATGCCGAAGCCGTTTTTTGTGTTGGCGCCGATGGATGACGTGACAGACACGGTATTTCGGCAGGTGGTGTCTGACTGTGCTGCGCCAGACCTGTTTTTTACCGAGTTTGTGAATGTAGATGGGCTGATGAGCCCGGGGCGACCAAATTTACTTAAAAAGCTTCGTTTCGCTGAGAAGGAAGGG
>JBASZU010000098.1:0-15226 GCA_049661165.1 Saccharimonadales bacterium (SeqCode) | reverse complement strand
CTGCCCCGCTCTCTTCTGCAAGGCGCGTAAAGGCGCTGCTGGCGGCGCGCACCAAACAGCCATTCATGTCGAAATACACAAAACGAATGCCATTTTGCGACACGCGCTTTTCGGCAGGCGCACTTTGGCTTGTACTAACATTTGCAAGCAACTGGTCGAGCGTAATGCCGAGAGTTGTTGCTACTTGCTGAATTGTGAAAACAGACGGTGCTTTTATGGCGCCTCGTTCTATTTTGGCTAATGTCGAATAGCTCAGGCCAGATTTTTGGCAGAGTGTTTGCTGTGTGAACCCTGCGGCTCGCCGCGCTTGTTGCACGACGGCCCCCAACCGCTTCTCATCCATATAGCTCTATTGTACTAGCACGGCTGATAATTTGCTAGCCACATACGGCGCTGGTATGACGAAAAAACGACTGCCCGAGCGGGCTATTCACGCAGGTCGGCAAAACGGAGTTGTTCGGTTTTCAGGCGCGCAAGGGTGGTTTCGGCCTCAGATAACTGGGCTTCGGTTTCACGCACAACTTCTTTCGGAGCGTGTTTTGTATAGTTTTCGTTGTTCAGACGGCCGTGCAGATGGGCAATCCGTGCCGACGCGGCGCTTATTTGGGCACCAAGTTGTTCAAGATGAGCGGCGGCTATTTCGCTGTCGACATCGAGCCAGCAGGCGTGGGCGGTAGAAGTTAAATGCAATCCGTTGCCGTGCGTAACCTCGCGCACGCCGTCGAGCCCGGTCAGGTGACAAATGAGCTCGGCGTTAGTTGAGAGGAATGGTATGTCGGTGTAGTACAGGTGTGGTTTCCTGAGTCCTAGGCTGCGAATAAGGGCGCGTACTTCAGTGACAATGGTTTGTATTTCTTCGAAGTCAGCTGCAGCTTTTTTGTTTGTTTTGAATGTTTTTGGCCAATCCTGAATGGCCAGAATACTCGTTCCTGTCCACGGTACAACCTGCCAAATAGTCTCTGTTACGAACGGCGCAAACGGGTGGGCAAGCTTCAGAACGTTCTCGAGAACGTAGGCGAGCACTCCCCCGCCCTCCGTGGTTTTGCTGGCTTCGATATACCAGTCGGCTACATCGTCCCACACAAAGTGGTACAGCGTATCGTAGGCTTCACTGAAGCGGTATGCTTCCAAATGTTCACTCATTACCTCTGTTGTATGTTGTAACTTGCTCAACACCCAGTGTTCAGCATCGGTCTTCGGCTCGTGGTTAGGCTCTTCGGTGAGTTCGCCGAGCCGCTCAAGGGTGTAGCGAGATATATTCCACAGCTTATTACAGAAATTGCGCGCCTCTTCTACCTTACGGCTATCATAGCCTCGGTTTACCCCTGGACTTCGTCCGGCAAGCAAACCCATGCGCAGAGCGTCTGACCCGTATTTGTCCATAACAGGTAGCGGGTCAATAACGTTGCCAAGGCTTTTGCTCATTTTGGAACCGTCTTCTGCCATGACGTAGCCGTGGATATATACTTCGCGGAACGGTACGTCGCCGGTCACGTATAGACCAAGCATGACCATGCGGCTGACCCACGGGTACAAAATCTCGCCGCCGGTGTCGAGCAAACCAGTTGGGTAGAACTGGTGGAAGTCGTCGCCGTCTGGAAAGTCGAGCGTTGCATACGGCCAGCTGGAGCTACTAAACCAGGTGTCGAAAACATCTGGGTCGCGGTGATACGTTTTTCCGTCCAGCTCTAGTATTTCTTGGTCGACACGGTCATCAAAAATCCAATCGTCGCGGTCGTTGACGTTCTGGAAGGCGGGTATGGGTATGCCCCAGGCAATCTGCCGGCTAATGTTCCAGTCGCGAAGCCCCTCTAGGTAGGTAATAAGCTGATCGCGCTTGCCGCTTGGGTAGAAACGAATTTTGTCGGCCTTGAGCGCTTTTATGGCTTCTTTTGCGAGCGGCTGCATATCTATAAACCACTGTTCCCGCAAAAGCGGTTCTATAACGGTGCCGCACTTGTAACAGTGGCCGACATTGTGCGTGAAATCTTCGGTTTTCACGAGAAATCCTTCGTTTTCAAGGTCACGTACGACCGCTTCCCTGCCCTCGAGGACACTTAGACCGCGGTACTTTTCGGGCGCTTCGTCGGTTATTTTTCCTTCGTGGCTAATGATGGTTATTTTTGGAAGCGCATGTCTTTCGGCGGCATCGTAGTCATTTTGGTCGTGAGCCGGCGTGAGTTTGACAGCGCCGGTACCAAATGCAAGCTCGACAAACTCGTCGGCTATCACAGGCACTTCTCTGCCCACCAGTGGTAAACGGACAGTTTTGCTAATGAAAGCACTATAGCGTTCGTCGTCAGGGTGCACGGCAACACCAGTGTCGCCGAGCATGGTTTCTGGCCGTGTTGTTGCTACCACCACTTCCCCGCTGCCATCGACGAGCGGATAGCGGAGATGCCAGAGCTTACTCGAAACTTCCTTGTGCTCAACCTCTATATCGGCAAATGCAGTACCGTGGTGAGTACAGAAGTTCACCAGACGCTCACCTCTATACACCAGACCGTCATCCCATAGTTGTTTGAATGTTGCGTAGGCGCGCGTTATGATTTTCTCGTCTAGGGTAAAGACGTACCGGCTCCAGTCGCAACTGGCGCCAAGGCGGCGGAACTGGTTTTCGAAGTTATGTTTGTTCTGCTGCACGAAGTCATACACCTGCGTGTAGAGTTCTTCGCGGGTAAAGTCGAAGCGGCTCTTACCTTCTGCGGCAAGCTTCTTTTCATACACAACCTGTGTTTCAAACCCGGCGTGGTCTGCCCCTGGCAAATAGAGTGCGGCATTTCCCTTCATGCGCTGGTATCGAATAACAACGTCGTAAATGGCGTTTGTGAGTCCATGACCTAGGTGAAGGTTACCGTTGGCGTTTGGCAACGGAAAAACCATGGCAAAGTTGTCTTTACCGCCTCTTTTTTCTGGCACAAATGCCCCGCTCTTCTCCCACAAATCGTAGATATCTTTTTCGTACTCGCTTGGTTCATAGACTTTTGGTAGCTGCATACCTACTATTGTATCACCCCTGGGAGATGAAGCCTACATGCTCAGGTTTGGCTGTATGTCTAGGCTGTAAGGGTCGGCGGTGGGGCGGGCTAGTTTCATGTGAAAACAGCCCAGTGTGGCTATCATAGCGCCGTTGTCGGTACACAGGCGTGGGTCGGTGTAGGCAATGGGACAGGGGAGTCGCACGGCGAGCTGCCGGCGCAGTTCCGGGCTGGCTGCCACGCCGCCAGCTATGACAACACTGGCAGGCGAAAACTCTTTGTATGCCTGTAGTGCCTTATCGACAATTGTTTCTATGGCCACACGCTGGAAGCTGGCGGCAATATCGGCCTTGTGAGCCTCAGAGAGGCGTTCTGGCAGGTTTTTTGACGAAAATGTATGGTCTTCACCGATTAGCTCTTGAGCCGTCCGCAGCACGGCTGTTTTGAGTCCAGAGTAACTAAAGTCGTATCTACTCATCTTAGCTTTTGGGAAATTGAAGGCATGGGAGTTGCCCTTTTTGGCTATCTGACTAATCTTTGGGCCGCCAGGGTAGGGGAACCCAAGCATTTTCGCTACCTTATCGAATGCTTCTCCTACGGCATCGTCGCCAGTTTCTCCCAGCAGGGTGTAATCAAAATGGTCTCTGAATACCACGAGTTGACAATGCCCCCCGCTGACGATAATAGCGAGCATAGGGAAGGTGGGCTGCGCAGTCGGTAGTCGGTAGTTGGTGGTTTGTTGAATTTGGAATTTGGAATTTGGAATTTGTTTGGTATTTGGTATTTGGTGCTTGGTCATTTCGCTAGTTTTCGTTAGAAAATTAGCGTATACGTGTGCTTCGACGTGGTTAATAGCATACAAAGGTTTACCGTGCGTGATTGCAAGCGTCCGGGCAGTTAGTACACCTATAAGCAATGAACCACCGAGACCAGGACCATAAGTCACAGCTATGGCATCGATATCATCCCATTGGCATCTGGCGTCATCGAGTGCTTGCTGCACAACACCGTTCACGGCCTCTATGTGACTTCGAGCCGCTATTTCAGGCACCACACCACCATACTGGGCCTGCAAGTCGGCGCTACTGGCAACCACATTCGAAAGCAATCTATAGCCGTCTTCGACAACGCTCGCCGCTGTTTCATCACAACTGGTTTCTATCCCCAAGATTTTCATCAAGAGTAGTGTATCAGACAAGCGAAAACATTCTGTATACTTGTACGTATGAACATACGGGCAGTTGTGAAGCGGGTGGTACCGAGCGGATTGTTCGCTCGGGTTGCTCCGGTGGGGCATTTGGTTGAAGCGGTATTTTGGAATGTGGTGTATGGGTTTCCGGGGCGCGGGCTACAGGTTATTGGGGTAACCGGTACGAACGGTAAGACCACTACAACGTTCCTTATTCATCACATGCTGGTCGAGGCGGGGTATAAGGCCGGGATTATGACCACAGTGGGTTACGGTGTGGGGCGGGACATTCGACCGCAAATTCACCATATGACCAATGTTGGCCCGCGCGAACTCATGCAGCGGCTCAAAAAGATGAAAGCGCAGGGCATGGACTGGCTGGTGCTGGAAACGACGAGCCACGCGCTGGCGCAGTACCGCACGTGGGGCGTACCGTACAGCATTGCCGTCATGACGAACATCACGCACGAGCATCTGGATTATCATAAAACGTTTGAAAACTATCGGGCGGCCAAGCGGCGGCTGTTTACATTGACGCAGCGAAACGCACGAGGAAGGCGCCTGGGTGTGGTGAATGCTGATGATCCTCATAGTGTCGAGTTTGGCCGGGAAACCGAAAACAGGGTATCGTACGGGCTTGAAGCGGGCGATGTGCGGGCAAGCAGCGTGCAGCTTCGGCCGGACGGCATTCGCTATACTGCTACGGCCGGCACGGAAACATACCATATTTCCAGTCACTTGCCCGGCAGTTTTAACGTGTATAACACCTTGGCTGCCGTGTGCGTGGGTCAGGCGGTCGGGCTGACGCGCGAGCAGGTAGAGCAGGGAATTGCTAGCTTGCAGGGGGTTGAGGGTCGCATGGCAACTGTGGATGAAGGGCAAGATTTTTCTGTCATAGTGGATTTTGCCCATACACCAGATAGTTTTGAGAAGTTATTCAAAGATATACGGCCGGTAGTGAAGGGGAAGTTGATAGTTTTATTTGGTTCGGCTGGGCGGCGTGATGAAGCCAAGCGGGCAGTGCAGGGAAGACTGGCCGGGCAGTACGCCGATGAAGTGGTCGTAACCGAAGAAGATGACCGTGATATGGACGGCCAGCAGATTATGGAACAGATTGCAGCTGGCGCGGCCGATGCGGGTAAGGTGCAGAATAAAAACCTATTTCTTGTACACGACCGTACCGAGGCGATTGCGTTTGCCTTCTCTCGCGCGACCTCACCCGACGACACGGTACTGTTACTAGGTAAAGGACACGAAAAAACCATAGAGCGGAACGGCCCACGGGCCGCCGAGCTGCGTCACCTCAAACAGGACGACACCAACCCCGAACGTGTTCGCACGGACCCGTGGGACGAAATTGCCACCGCCAAGGAAGCGTTACGGGCAATATCCTTGAAGGCAAAGTAAAAAATACAACACAGAAACAGATGCTTCTTCGCGCTGCAAACTATTCTTGGGAGGACTGTCCTCCCAAATTCGTTCCTGTGTTTGTATACGGGCTGAAACCGATTATCCGACGGATTAGCTTTTGCCTGTAATTGTGCTTTTAGGCAGTGCACTTGTCATGGAGCGGTCTTTTATAGACGAGCGGATCAACTGCGCTAGGTACGGGCGGTATTGTGAGCCGAGCAATATGCCCGGTCGACAAAGTGTTTTGCGGGTTGAGCCCGATGATATCGCCAAGGATTTCCCGCCAACGTGCCATATATGCAGCGTGACTTGCGCTTTCGTTTGGGCTGCCGTGCGTGGCGCCCAAAACAGGCAGATTACAAAAATTTGCTCCAAAGTTTCCGCCAAACGCCTTTACTGAAGAATCGTTGTAAACGGTGGTATCTCGGTCGGGTGATAGTCTGATGATATTGACGCGGGCAGTCGTAAGACGGGCAACTATATCTTGAGGAAGTGGAGCGTCGATAATATCTGCTTCTGCAGCGAGAGCACTGTTTCCCAGCGGTTGGTTGTGAGCGCCCAGATTTCGGAACTTATCGACGAGCGTCTGAAGAGCGAAATACTTATCGGTGACCGCTCGTATGGGTTCCTCGGACAGCCGGTTTATCGATTCTGCAATAAGGCGGGCTCCAGGGCCAATGGAAAAGGTTGGAGACGACGACTTCTTGCGAGGAGCTCCTGCACTTAAGCCGCGGACAACACTTTGAGCAGCAAAACCTTGCACATCTAAGGTACTATTAGGCGTGGAATCCATAACCACAGTTATCTTTATGTCAGGATGGCGCTCTGCGAACCAGGCTGCAACAAAAAGCGCCGTCTTCCCACCCATGCTATGCCCGTCTAGGATTAGTATGCTGTCCTGTATGCTTTCTCCGAAGCGATTTTTGCGAGGTATGGGCAAGTCTTCGTAAATAGCTTTCGCGATTGTACCGGTCTCGACATTTTTGTTGCCATTTCGGACAAAAACAAGCCTGGAGTTGTATTCCTTGGCTACTTCTTTTTTTGCCTGGGCCATGTCATCGTAGTTGGCATTGAAACCAGGAGTGGTGGCTATAGTAACTAGGGTGTCACTATGTTCAATATCGTTTACGATATGTTCGATTCGTGCATCTGGTCTGCCCAGCCCCGCCTCCCACACAGGGTTGATTGCGCTGTCAATTCTGACCAAGCTTCCAAGTACCAGTGCGCCTATTCCAATGGCGGTGCTTATTCTGTTTGCTATTCCACGTATTTTTTCATGGTTATGAGCCGGCTTCACGAAAGCTTCTTTAAGTGGCAGAGTCGGAGCAGCCGGAAACGTCTTCGTAAGAGGGGCAGGTATCATACAGATACTAAAAACGAAATACTATTCATTGTCAAGGGTAAGGGTAGTGCAGCGGATGAAACCGCCGCCTTTGGCCAGTTCGGGCATGCTGAGGGTGATAGTCTGAAGACCATGGGATTCTATAGCAGCTCTAAGCTTTGGGGCGGTGGCGCTCATGACGACAGTGCTACCGGTGCTGACTAGGTTGCAGGCAAAGGCCTCTTTGGCCTCGGCAAAGCTCACCTCTATTTTTTCAACGCCATCGAAGTTGGCGAGCCTGGTGCGCGATTCGAGCGTGAATGCTTCTGGGCACCATGCAATGAGGCCTTTTTGCTCCGGAGTAGGGAAGCGCAGCACGGAAAGAGCAAGGTCAAGGTCGTAAAAATAGCTATCGGCCCAGCCAGAAACAGGGTTTGTTACCGGGTTTCCGGCTTCGTCCAGCTGGGGGATTGTACGGAGGCTGATAACTTCATAACCAAGGGTGTCGGCGAGGTACTGGTGTACCTCTGGGTCGGTGCGGTAACCGCTGCCGCAAAACAGATAGTTTCCGCAGGGAAGGGCATCGCCCTGACCGCTAAACCTTCGGTCGTTTGGTACGGTATAAACCCGTTTCCCGAGCTGCTTCAGAGCTTCTTCAGCGTAGCGTTGTTCGCCGCGGCGTGATGGTGGCAGACTAGATAGTACGGCTTTGTACCCACGCACCAGTGCCCAGTTAGCGGTGTAAACACCATCTTGCAGGTGCGGGGGCGGCGCGGTCGTTACCACAGTTACCCCAAGCGATTCGAGCGTTTGTTTTAGTGTAGTATGTTCGGCAATTGCTTCAGCCAGAACTATGCCCTCAGATATTCCCATAAAAGGGTTAATAGCGTGTCCGTCATCAAAATACTTAGCCCCGCTCATAAGCACTGTTTTGTTGATTTGTTCCTGCACTGCAAGGAATTATAAGCCACGCATCATAGGAATGTATTATTAACAGAAAATAATTTAAGGCGATTAACGATTTAAGGGGATTTTTAATCTGTTAGGAACTAAGTATTTTCTGAATTAAAAAAAATTGCTATCTCTTCTGCTTTCTGTTTTGAATGAGCAACAATTCTTGAAGCTTGTTCTCGAAGATTATTAATATGTGTTGAAGCTACAGTGGTGAGATCTTCGGAATCTATCGGCGGTAGACCATGTCCATCACTTAACTCAAACCCGTTCCCGATACTTTCAACCATAGTAAGTACTATATCGAAAATACGATAATTGTCAATACAAACACACGAAATTGACAAAAAACTAATGATGTGCTAAAATGTAAAACATTCATTCAAATACAAAAAATAAAATATCCATGTCAGAACTTAAGCCTAGCGTAATCAACCAAACCTCCTGTGGTCTCATAGAGGAGATTGCGATTTCGCCTAATGTACCTGGAGCAGATTCGATACTCACTGACCCTGGCATACAGCAAGAAGTAGCCCAGTACGTAAATGGCGTACTTATACCCAAGGAAAGTAGTACTAATCCGGATGCAACAACACTGGAGGATATATCCAATATTCTGCATACTGCAGAAAATCTTAGTTTAGCGGATAAAGACATGCGTGCCATACACGACATAACCACAGATGTATCTCGCGCGATACAAGTAGGAGAAACAGCAGAACGATTGACAGGACCCAGATATCTAAGAGGTTTAGGCTGTGTGGCCTGTGAAAGTACGGGAATTTGTCCGATATTTGGCGCGCTAGGTGAAAACATACAGATTGCCGAACAGTCGATGAGTGTCCTAAGAGAATTGAACAAAAGCGTGTCGGAGGTGAATAGTAACCTTGAAAAACAAGTGATAAGACAGGGGGTTGAAATACCCACGCCTGATAGCCTCGTAACATTTCTAATTGGACAGGGATTTGAAGTAGCAAACCAAGAAGGCAGCCACCTTAAACTTACCAGGCTAGGCAAAGACGGCATAAGACGCACAAGCGTAATCCCGCTTCACAACAAGAGGCTACCTCTCGGGACTTTCAAAGGAATATTGGAGCAGTCAGGTATGACCTATGGCGAATATGCTTTAGCTACAAAAAGAGGTAGAGGGAAGGGGCCTAAACCACGACTGCCATGGCTTCCTACGACAATAACACCAGAGACAGATGATAAACAATCTTGACGGGGTTTTGGCAGTCGGGTATAGTGAGTGCTAATGCGTTGGCACTCATTTGCGAGAAGTGCTAACGCTTCGGCTTCTAATTAGAGTCATGAGACAAGAGACATGAGCCAAGATTGGAAGTTGGGTCGCCTTCGGCGACGACTAAACTGACTGGATTCCGGGTCAAGCCCGGAATGACAACAAGTAAAAGGAGGATATATGAGTGTACCTATTCAGCCACTAGCAGATTACGTGGTGGCGCAACACGAAGAGGCGGCCAAAAAGACAGCCAGCGGCCTGTATATACCGGGCAATGCCCAAGAAAAGCCAACAGTTGCAAAGGTAGTAGCCGTAGCAACTGGCGTGCGTGATATAAAAGTCGGCGACCGGATTGTGTATAAAAGCTACAGCCAAACAGAGGTAAAAGTAGATAGCGAAACGTTCCTGCTCGTCAAAGAAGAAGACGTCCTTGCAACGGTGAAAGGCTAAAATGGAAACAGTTATTGGAACCATACTATTCATTTTGGCGGTCTTATGGGCATTTCACATAGACACGAATACGGCTCGGACGGCTGAGTCGCTGAAGCGGATTGAAAAATTGCTGGAAAAGAAGGAGAAGTAACATTATGGCGAAAAAAGTTTTTTACGATGAAGAGGCTAGGCGGCGAGTGCTCGCTGGAGCCGAGATTTTATACAATGCGGTAAAAACCACCATGGGGCCAAAGGGTCGCAACGTGGTTATTAGCAAATCCTACGGTGCACCGAGCGTCACGCACGACGGCGTGACGGTGGCGAAGGGCGTCGATATCGCTGACGTAGACGACGAAACGCTGGGCTACAAGGTTGGTGCAGAGCTCATTAAGCAGGCGGCAAACAAAATGAATGATGTCGCTGGCGACGGCACCACCACCGTGACGGTACTGACCTACCATATCTTGAACGAAGCCAACAAACTGATTGCGGCAGGTCACAACCCCATGCTGCTGCGCAAAGGCCTTGAGGCAGCAGCGCACGAAGTAATAACCAAGCTCGAAGGTTTGAGCGAGGACATTCAGGGCAACAAAAAGCGCGTGGCAGAGGTGGCGACGATTTCGGCTGGCGATAGTGCCATCGGCGACCTGATTGCTGATGTCATGGACAAGGTTGGTCGCGACGGCGTGGTGACGGTAGAGCAGGGGCAGGGCCTTGGGCTCGAAAGCGAAGTAGTGGAAGGCTTTACCTTCGACCGTGGGTTCGTGAGCCCGTACATGGTGACCGACACCGGCCGCATGGAAGCGGTGTACAACAAACCGGCCATTGTGATTACGGATAAAAAAGTTTCGAGCGTGCAAGAGTTTTTGCCGCTGCTCGAAAAACTGGCACAAGCGGGCAAGAAAGATCTTGTACTCCTGTGTGAAGACGTCGAGGGTGAAGCACTCGGCACACTGGTACTCAACCGCCTCAAGGGCGTCTTTAACACGGTCGCCATCAAGGCTCCAGCCTTTGGTGATAAGCGTAAGGAAATGCTCGAGGATATTGCTGTTCTCACCGGTGCGCAGGTGATTACCGAAGACCGCGGCATGAACTTTGAAAATGTTGAGCTCGATGTCGTGGGTACAGCTCGCAAGGTTATTGTGGGCAAAGACGAAACGACCATCATTGAGGGCGCTGGTTCGGCTGCCGATGTGAAGGCCCGTATGCAGCAGATTGCTGCGCAGGCCGATGCTGCTAGCAGCGAGTACGACCGCGAAAACTACCAGAAGCGCCACGCGGCTCTCTCTGGTCGTGTTGCTGTCATAAAAGTGGGTGGTGCAACCGAAACCGAAATTGAGGAAAAGAAATACCGCGTAGATGATGCCGTAGCTGCCGTAAAGGCTGCCCTGGCCGAAGGTATTGTGCCCGGTGGTGGCGTAACACTCATTAACCTTTCATCGGTTGTGTCGACCGATGATAGCGATGATGCTGTGGCTGCTGGTCGAGCCCTGCTTGTGCGTGCACTAGAACAACCATTTCGTATTTTGCTCACCAACAGTGGTCTCAATGCCGACGAGTGGCTGCCGCAGGTCAAGAAAGCCAAGGCTGGCCAAGGCGTAGACGTCAACAAGCCCGAAAAACTCGTTGACCTGAAGAATGCCGGCGTGGTTGACCCAACACGCGTCACCAAAGAGGCACTGCAAAACGCCGCTTCCATAGCAGGCACCAGTATGACCATGGGTGCCCTTGTGGTAGAAGTCCCCGAACCAAAAGCCGCGCCCGCCCCAGACATGGGCGGCATGGGAATGTAGGTAATGCTGAATGCAAAAAAGGACGATGGTCGCATCGCCCTTTTTTATTGTGGCAAAAAATACCATATATCGCGCACTGCATAGCTGGTATAATATACTCTGCACACGAGAGATCGGTGCGAGTGGAATAGAGATTCTACTGGTTCGCGGGCTTGCCCGGAACACCGCAAGTGATTAATCATTGTGAGCATTTGAGCCTCATTGGTTATTTGCCGGCGGAAGTCGGTTTTTTTATACCCACAATACAAACTAACCGTGGAGGCATTATCATGGAAAACACTATTAATTTAATGGTTCAAGACATCAAAAGACTCGTCACCCCTATTGACGATATATTTGCAAATGAACGCGGGGCAGAGGGCAGACCAGTGCGCACGTATGTCGCAGTGGTCAGCCTGAAGGATGTGCCGAAAGAGCTGGAAGATTGGCGCAGAGTGAATGTCAGAGACTCAGCTACCGGGAGTGGTGTTGCAAAGAGCATCGCAAGGTCACTTCGTGATGACCCGCAAGCGTTCTTCTATAAGAACCGTGGTCTGACAATAATTGCTAAGGATATCGAGTTTCCTAAAACAAAGGACAATACTGTCAGGATTGTATTTGACAATCCAGAGTACAACGGTTTGCTAGACGGAGGCCATACGTACACCATGATCCAGAAGCATTTGAGCGGATTATCTGAGGCTGAAAAGCAGGGGCTAGACGGTTATGTGCGGGTCGAGGTCATAGTAGGCGTGCGACATGAAGAAGACATCGTCTCTATTGTTGAGGCGAGGAATACTTCTATGCAGGTTAGGCTTCAAAGCACTCAAGAGCTTGCGGGCTACTTCGATCCTATTAAACAAGCGCTTAAGGGCATGCCGTATGCTGATAAGATTGCGTATAAAGAGATTGAACTTGCAGACGATTATAAGCAGAAACCTATTGACGTGAAAGATATCCTAGGCTACCTAGTGTGTATAGACGCAGAGCGTTACCCGGCAACCGGAAAAGAACAACCCACGAAAGCTTACTCTTCGAAAGCGTCGGTAGTTAAAATGTATGACGATCCGGCATACCGCAAGAAGCTTGAACGCTACATGCCGATACTAACAGATGTCCTTAACCTTCACGATAAGATATACGAAGATTTACCTATCGTACATAACAAAGCACTTGGGGGTAGATTCGGGAAAGTCAAGGGTATCTCTGGAGACTTTAACGGTAAACCATTAGTACATTTGGAATTTAACGATGCAAATAGTAAATACATTGTGCCTGCATCATTCGTATACCCAATACTTTCAGCATTTCGTGCAATTATTGACGAGAAGACCGGCAAATGGGAGTATGATCCGGTCAAGGTATGGAACGAGCATAAAGTTGATCTTGTAGATTCCGTGATGGCCGCTGCGTTTAAAATCGGAAACCCGAATCAGATGGGTAAAGATAAAAGTGTCTGGGAGACGTGTTGCCGAGATCTTCTCGTCGCAAAGCTCACTGGAGCGCTCGACAATGCAAAACTGTAGGTCTGGTAGAACCTGGCAAGACTATAGAACATAAATGTGTTAGCAATACGGCTATGTGTAGTCGTTCGTCTCCTTTGCTTAGGTTCGCGGGTATGATGGCGTCTACCAAAGAGACCTTATTTACCGAAGGTGCGGCGGGGGGCGGAGGGGTTGCTGGGTGGGTGGCGGTAGGTGAGGCTGGAGCTAGTGGGTGGCTGAGGGGTGGCGCCTGGTTTGTTATAGCGGATATCTGACGTGCGCTGGTATTGCTGGAGTTGCTTTTGCGCAGCGAGGGGATCGGTTCGCTGAAGCATGGCAAAATCCATACGCTGTTTTTCGCTGAGACCACCAGGGAGTGCTGAACTGGGGTTCCGAAGTGTGCCGTATGATATCTGTCGAGCTTGTGTAGCCTGCTGACGCGCCTGGTCAAAGAGGACTGCGCGTTGTGTCGCCGGGTTCATACGCTGGAAATCGTCAGGTTTTATCCTGGCCATGTGGGTGGATGAGCCAGGCTGAGTGCCGCTCTGTCCACTTGGTTTTATAAAATCGGGCCGAATCTGAGCGCTAAAGCTGTTACTTACGCTACTGGTTGAACCCGGCTGACCCGGTAAGCGTCGTGGCTGATTACTGGGAGAGAAAGCATTGCGACCAGATTGGTTGAACATAAGGAGATAGTATCATAACTCCTAGAATCCTACTATTCTTACCGTCTGACACGAGCATTTAGTGTCTTATTCCAAGTACCTTTGCTTGTACCGAAAGTGCGTACGACAAGGGATTTGTTCTTCCAACAGCTTCTTCCGATGGTTGGCCATCATGCATTCTGGGTTTTATTGCCATCACTGACATTAATTTCCCATCGCCCAATCTGCTATGCCGAGCACCAATAGTCACAGGAGCAGCACAGAGAGAATCTGAAAACGCTATGACTGTATCGTCATCAACGTAGCCCACTCGAGTTTTTCTCGTACGAGTGTCAGTGTCTAGCCTAACCATGCTTGTCCCGCCGTCCATAAATACAAAAGTAGTCGTAGTCGGATTATCTGATTGATCGTAAGCAACGCGTAGACCTACGACGTCGCTGGGAGTATGTAGGCCCGGTTTGTCCCATATCGAGTTTCCTGGGTACGTTTGCCCACCGTTCAAATCGTACGTATCACCTATAGTGTCCCATACAACATTTGTTCGCTCATTTTTGTTACTTTCTTGTTATAATTTTGAAGAATTTCTAAAATAGAATATACATCTTTTTATATTATTTGTCAATGTCATTTTATTAAATTGTATGATTTATTCGTAAGGAACACTGAGTTGAGCTAGCCGAGCAAAATGTTTTGGGCATTGTGGTTGAGGTACCAAAGGAGAGCTAGGCTCAGGGCGAGCAAAAAAAGCAGCACAAAAAACTTGGTTTTTTCTGTCACGGGGTTACTCCTGTGGGCTTTACTTCGTCTGTGGTTAATTGATCTGTTATGGTAGCCGGATTTTCAACTGGGAGTGGTTTTGCGACCACGACCAAACGTTCAGTTGGGTTCCACAGGGGAGTGCAAGTGTATAGGGTCAGACGAGCGTCAGGAGTGGGTTCTTGAACGTAAATATCGGTTGGCGCGTGTGTGGTACTACTCGAAACAGCGTAGGTATACAGTGTGCCGTGATACCACAGGCCAATCTGGTCACCAACCTGAAGTTTATTGAGGAAGTAAAAAATACCGCGTGGACCAGTGTAGCTAAAGCGGTGTCCGGCAATGACAGTGTTGCCGCCTTTGTCTGGGCTACTCGCAAAAGGCAAACGCCAGGCACCTTTGTTGAGTAGGTTAAAGCTATCGCGTTTTGGACCCTCAACAAGCGGTGTTTCGAGCAGCATTTTTGGAATAATGAGACCGTCGCGAGAAGCATCGGCGTGAAACTCATCAGGGGTAGTTTTGTCATCCGGGGTGGAACTTGGCTTTGAGAGGCGCTTGGTGAGGACTTTTTCTGCCGAACCGCCACGATTTTGCCACCAGTAGGAAAGACCGGGTAAAATCGGCAGCGCGATGATATAGCCGTTAATAAGGATGATAGCAACAAGCAAGGCCGTGTTGGCGCGGTGCCATTTTTTTTCTGACATACTTCTATACTACCTGACTACAACATTCTGTGTAAGGCTATGGGGCTATTGTTGCTTTTGCTGAGTGAAGTAGTTGATTTCGTTGATTACGTCTAGGAGTGCTTGTGCTCGGGTTTTGTCATCTGAAATGGCTTGAGCCGCTTGGTATGCGTCATTTAGTAGCGAATGGTTGTCGGTACTTTGGATCATCATCATGGTTGTGCGGAATTTTTCTTCAGGGCTTTGCTCTAGATGATCAACGAGTGGGGTAAGTTGACCGAGTGCTTGCTGTTTGAGCGCGAGCAGGTCAGTTTCGTCGACTGCCGGGGCTGATCCAGGCTCGGT
>JBASZU010000097.1:0-13061 GCA_049661165.1 Saccharimonadales bacterium (SeqCode) | reverse complement strand
GTCATCGTTTACTTTACTGACCCGTACAGTTCTTGGCAAAAAGGTGGGGTGGAGAATGTTAACAAGATGATCCGTCGTTACTTCCCCAAAGGTACTAATTTTAGCGATGTCACCCAATCTCAGGTAGACGAAGCCGTCAGACGCATAAACAACAAACCGAGGGCTAGCCTCGGCTTTAAAAGTGCGTTACAATCCGCTCAGGAAAAAGGATTACTGTTGGACGAAGTGTCCTAGTAATGGCCTTATTTTAGGAGTCCACATAATAGTATATTCTAACACAAATTATAATTTAAAGCAATACTCTCGGGATTTGCCTTTGGGGTTTTCGAATCACCGGAGATATACTACAGAAAACAATCTTGTACCAATAGAGCGTGTACACCCTTACCTTTTCCGAGGTGAAGTGCAGCGAGCAATTGACATGCCCTGGAAGTGATACAATGCTAAAGATGAAAAACAATGCGTCGCTAGTGTATAACTTCTTTTTGGTGGTGGGCGACGCCGTGGCCTTGCTGGCGAGCTTCATTGCGGCCTTTGTTATACGCGGCGCAAGTGATGTCGCCGTGGCAAACCCCATGGACGGTAGCACCTATGTGCTCATTTTTGCGAGCCTGCTTCCCTTTTGGATACTTATATTTGCCCTGCTTGGTCTTTATAACGCAAACATCTACGAGAGGCGTTTTGCGGAGGCGGGAAGACTTTTTATAGGCTCATTTATAGGTTTACTCTTTATGGTGTTCTGGGACTACATGAGTCTGCAAACAGTATTCCCGGCAAAACTTGTTCCGATTTATGGCTTTGGCATTGCGTTTGTTTTACTCCTCTCCCTGCGCAATATTGCCCGAATAGTCCGTACGGCATTGTTCTTCTACGGTATAGGCCTAAACAGAATCGTTATCATCGGCAAAACCCCAGTCACTCGCGAGCTAATTGACTCACTTGCTAATACGAAGCAGTCAGGGTACCAGATAGCTGCGGTTATAGGATATCGCAGTCGATTGCCTGAGGGTATTGCTTCATTTGACACATTTGAGGCATTCCTAGCCAGCCGGCCAAAAGACACTCACAATATAATCCAGACCGAACTCTATGCGAACGAAAAAACAAATGCCGCAATTTTCGACTACGCTCAGGAACACCATATAAGCTACCGCTTTGTGCCTGGGAATAATGAGTTATTTGTCGGCAATATCGATGTTGATTTATTCCGTAATAGTATCCCCGTCATCCACGTTCACCACACCGCTCTGTTTGGCTGGGGCAGAATATTGAAGAGACTGACTGACATAGTTTTCGGGGGTCTGCTCTTGCTGGCCAGTTTACCGTTGTGGCTGCTGGCAGCGCTACTCATTAAGTTGACTGACCCCAAGGGGCCGGTGTTCTACAAAGCGAAACGAATGAGTCGGTTTGGCAATCACATCCGAGTCTACAAATTTCGGACGATGAAACAGGCCTACAACAATATGTCTCCAGAAGCAGGATTCACCAAGATGAAACGCCCCGAACTCATCGAACTCTACCGCAAAAACGGCGACCAACTGGCAGACGACCCTCGGATAAGTCGTGCGGGTAAGTTCCTGCGTGCTACGAGCCTCGACGAAATACCCCAACTTTGGAACGTGGTACACGGAGAAATTAGCCTGGTAGGACCACGAGCACTCGACATTTACGAACTGGACAAGTACGACAAGAAGAATCTGATATTGAGTGTCAAGTCTGGGCTGACGAGCCTTGCGCTGGTGTCTGGCCGGCATGCTATGAGCTTCGACGAACGGCGAAAACTCGACCTATATTACGTGCAAAACTGGAGCTTTTGGCTAGATGTGGTTATTGTAACGAAAACAATACGGGTAGTCATCGAGCGATTGTTCCGGCGAGGCGCGCGGTATGAGCCTTAGAAAAACGGAAAAACAAAACATACAGGGTGGTCTTCGGGTAGCTATTGTCCATGATTGGTTAGTCGGGGGCGGTGCCGAGCTGGTCGTAGAACAGCTGCACGAGTTATTTCCAGAGGCACCTATTTATACATCCTATGCGACAAAAGTGTGGCGCGAGCGCTTGGAAAACAAGGTTGTGACAGGCTGGTTACAGCCGTTCGGGAAACTGCGCAAATTTTTACCTGTCCTGAGGATTCTGTATTTCACGCGGTTAAAGTTTTCTGAATACGACCTGGTGATTAGCAGTTCCGGTGCTGAAGCCAAAGGCATAAAAGTCCCACACGGTACACTTCATATCAATTACTGCAACGCTCCGACGCATTACTACTGGAGCCGCTACGATGAATACATGAAACGACCCGGGTTCGGGGTGCTTGATCCAATTGCCCGCGCCGGACTGTGGCTGCTAGTAAAACCACTGCGAAGGTGGGATTTTCGGGCAGCACAACGACCCGACTACATAGTGGCAAATTCGACACATATCCAGGCCGAAGTTAAAAAATACTATAAGCGTGATAGCAGTGTTGTCTTCCCTCCTGTGTATTTTGAACGATTTCAAAAACATCATTTGAGCCGCCTGAGGCGCCGTGGGTTCGTGATTTCAGGCCGACAGACGCCATACAAACGATTCGATATCGCGATTGTCGCCTGCACAAAACTTGGTCTGCCGCTAACGGTTATTGGTGGCGGACCAGACCATTCTCGCCTGCGTAAACTGGCAGGAAAAAGCGTCACGTTCTTGGGACGTGTTTCCGATGCCGTCATAGAGGAAGAGTTTGCTCGGGCAGAGGCTCTGATTTTTCCAGGACTTGATGATTTTGGCATTACACCAGTGGAAGCAATGGCCGCAGGAACTCCCGTGATAGCCTATAGGGCGGGTGGCGCACTCGACTATGTAAAACCGGGAGTCACTGGCGAATTTTTTGAAAAACAAACCGTTACTGAGCTAGCTCGGGCTCTTCGGCAGTTTAATGGCGCGAGTTACAGCAGCGCGGCGGTACGAGCTTACGCCCAAAAATTTTCTAAAGAGAAGTTTCAGGTTCAGATAAAACATCTAGTTACCCGCTCACTACAAGAACAACGAATACGCAAAACTGGTATCAAATAATTGATACCAGCCTTGGTTGCCTGAAACTCGGTGTAGGCGCAGACTAAATCACATGCAAAAACCAAGCAAAGGAGCATCACACCATGTGTGGCATTGTCGGATATATTGGTTCTGAGAAAAAAGGCGTTGCGGTCGTGCTGGCCGGTTTGCAGGCACTCGAGTACCGCGGATACGATTCGTCGGGAGTTGCTTTTGCGAATGACGACGGTAGTATTGCGGTCACAAAACAAAGCGGCCGGGTGCAGGTGCTGGCTGACTCTATGGGCAAACCGGCTCCGGAAAGCGCAACTGCTATCGGGCACACGCGCTGGGCAACGCATGGAACACCGACAACAATAAACGCGCACCCGCACTTCAATGCCGACAGGAGCATTATGGTTGTGCATAATGGCATTATCGAAAACTACGCAGAGCTTCGAGAAAGCCTGAAAAAGAAGGGCTATGAATTTCTAAGCGAGACGGATACTGAGGTTATTCCTCATCTTCTAGATTACTACACCAAAGAAACTACCTCGTTTGAAGAGGCATTCCGCCGCGCGCTCGATCAGCTGCGAGGAGCATATGGACTCGTCGTCATGACAACCCATGATAGTGAACGTTTGTATGCAGCCCGTTTGGGCAGCCCCCTTGTGCTTGGGATTACAGAGTCTAGCGAACTCATCATTGCATCTGACCCTGCCGCCATCATGGCACACACCAAGCAAGTTGTTTACCTCAATGACTACGAATACTTGGTGGCAAATCGGGGCGGAAGCTACACGATCCACGATATGAAGCAAGACGCCGATGTTGAGCGCAGCGTTGAAACGCTCGACTATGATGCCGACAAAGCCTCCTTGGGGGACTACCCGCATTTTATGCTAAAAGAAATATTTGAAGCCCCCCAGACAATTCGGTCTGCCACCTTGGGACGCATACGGCCAGAGACCGGAGTCGTAAAACTGGGCGGACTAGAAACTGTTGAAGATGAGCTGCAGCACGTCGACCGAATTGTCATAGTTGCCTGTGGAACGGCATCGTTCGCCGGACTATTAGGTGAATACGCTCTGGAAGAGATTGCTGGTATACCGGTAGAAGTTCACGTGGGTTCGGAGTTCAAATACAGAAAAGAACCGTTTTCGCGTAGTACGGCTCTCATAGTCGTTTCACAATCTGGCGAAACGGCCGATACAATTGCCGCCCTGAAAAAAGTCGAGAACTACGGTGTGCTAAAACTGGGCATTGTGAACGCCACCGGAAGTACCATCGCCCGTATGACAGACGCTGGCGTCTACTGCCATGCAGGGCCAGAACAAGCCGTTGCCAGCACGAAAGCTTTTTTGGCGCAGTACACCATACTACTCCTAATTGCACTGTTTCTGAACAATGGTCGCACCGAGCAGTACAAACCCCTGCTTGAAGAACTCAACCGGCTCCCGCAAAAAGCAGAGCAAGTACTCGAACAAGCTGAGAATATCAAATCCCTTGCCCAAAAATATGCCCATTACAAAGATTTTATGTACATCGGCAGGGGCTATGAGTTCCCGCTTGCCTTAGAGGGCACACTCAAGCTGAAAGAATGCGCGCTAATACACGCAGAAGGATACGCTGCCGGAGAACTCAAGCACGGACCCCTGGCACTCATAGATAAAAACTTTCCGACGTTTGCCATTGCGACAAATTCGGAGCTGCTCGAGAAGACCTACAGCAACATAGAGGAAATACGCGCTCGCAAAGGACCGGTAATTGCAATTGCAACGCAAGGAAACGAACAGATTGGCTCGCTCGCAGACGATGTCATATACATTCCCGACTCACTCGAGCAAACAACTCCCCTGCTTGCAGCCATTGTCGTCCAGTTGTTTGCTTACTACGTGGCGGTCGAAAAAGGGCTTGACGTCGACAAGCCGCGCAATCTCGCAAAGTCAGTAACGGTAGAGTAAAAGCTTATCGGTATCCAGGTTCGCCCAGCATCCATTGAGTAGTTCAGTGGCGAAAAGCTAGCTTACCTCGTGACCCGTCTCACGATTGATTCTTGTAGAGGAATCGGGTTTGCCCGAGCCGGCATCGAAGCGCATGGCTATGTGGTACTTCTCGCATATCTCAGTTTCTGGGATTGTCTTTGTTGAGTTACGGTCACCACCATTTGCGAATGTTAGCTCATCGTTCGGATATCTTTGAGCCAACATTTCAAGTGTTTTGATTTGCGGCTGTGAGCTCGGTGAGCCCTCGGTATCGATGGACAATACTGCTTCATCTATATCCCTCAGCGCTCCCATAAGGCGCATGCGGTTGTTTTCGTCGAGAATAATTTTACCCTTTTTAAGGAGTTGCTGCTTGTCGTTATTTACGATTACTATGAGCTTTTCGCCCATTCGCTTTGCCGCCTCAATCATATCGAGGTGCCCCCCGTGGAGCGGGTTGAAATAGCCACTGATTATTGTAATTTTCATACGATGTATTATACAGGTTCGTTTCAGGGCAGTATACTAGTGAGGTAGCAAAGGAGGAGTTATGGCGGATATATCGGGGATTTTTAAAGCGTATGACATTCGCGGTGCCGTTGGAACGGAGCTGAACGAATCGGTCGCTAAGGGCATAGGTAAAGCACTAGCGGACATGCTTGCACCAGGGAAAGTCGCAGTGGGACGCGATATGCGGCCGGATTCTGGAGCACTGGCTGATGCCGTCATAGCTGGTCTAACTGAGCAAGGTCGTGATGTTATAGACATTGGGCAAGTGACTTCAGACATGATATATTTTGCGGTCGGCAGCATGGAGCTTGCTGGCGGCGCAATGATTACTGCCAGCCACAACCCTGGCAAGGACAACGGCATTAAACTCTGTCGCGAACAAGCCAAGCCCATCGGCCACGAAAGTGGTCTTTTTGACATCCGCGACGCAGTTATCAGGGGTAAATATGCCATCCCAGGTAAAAAACGTGGTTTGGTTGAGCACCATGACCTAGACGAAGCATGGGTGCAGCATGTACTGTCCTTCATAGATCCCGCCAAATTAAAAACCATGAGGATTGCTGTCGACGCCGGTAACGGCATGGCTGGAAAAATCTTCCCTGAGCTGGAGCCGTATGTGCCGTGGGAAGTCGAAGAGATGTACTTTGAGCTCGATGGCACATTCCCAAACCACGAAGCAAACCCGCTTAAATTTGAGACACTCGCCGATATGATCAGAATCATAAAAGAAAAGAAACTCGATGGCGGGGCGGCTTTTGATGGCGATGGAGACCGAGCCTTCCTCGTGGACGAAACCGGAGTAGTGCTGACTGGTGGCGTTATGAGCGCCATGATGGCAGATTATTTCCTGAAGCAGCATCCCGGCGCAAAAATTGTCTACGATGTGCGCAATAGCCGCACCGTCCCACGCGTTATCAAAGCTGGCGGCGGCGAACCGGTACTTGAGCGCGTCGGACATGCTAATATCAAACGCCGCATGCTCGAGGAAGATGCGGTATTCGGCGGTGAAGCAAGCGGTCACTTTTTCTTCAGAGATAATTGGTACGCCGACTCTGGACTCATCGGTGCAGTGATTGGCCTATACGTTGCGGGTCTTTCGGGCAAAAAGCTTTCTGAATTACGCAAAGAGTATACGCACTTTGCTGCCATACCAGAGATAAACTTTGTCGTCGAAGACAAAGATGGTGCTCTAGAGCGACTTAGTGAAGCTTACGCCGAACACGAACAAAGCCGGTTGGATGGTCTGACCGTAAACATCGGCGAACATACGTGGTTTAATGTACGAGCCAGCAATACCGAGCCCGTCATGCGGCTGAATGCCGAGTCTGACGATCAAGCGACGCTCGATGACCTGGTCGAACGAGTCAAAGAACTGATCAAAGAATAGTGTCCACAGATAGTAACGCGCTGTTTTGCTTACATTTTAAGGAATTGGGTACTTCCCAGAGTAGACGTTCCGTCTTGGTCGTCATATACTAAAGTCACATGACTAGATTACTCGTAACGGGCGGTGCCGGATTCATTGGGTCGAATTTTGTACACTACACGCTCACACATAAACCCGACTACCATATTACTGTCATCGATAAGCTTACTTATGCGGGCAATCCGGATAACTTGAAAGCCGTGCTCGATAAGATCGAGTTTGTGACAGGAGATATCTGCGATGCTACACTCGTGGACAAGCTGGTAGCAGATACAGATATTGTTGTTCACTTTGCAGCCGAATCGCACAACGATAATTCGCTACGCGAACCCTGGCCTTTCGTGCAAACAAATATAGTTGGCACTTACACCATCCTTGAGGCGGTACGGAAACACAGCAAACGACTCCATCACATATCGACCGACGAAGTTTTTGGCGATCTAGAGCTAGATGACCCAAATCGATTCACCGAAACGACACCCTACAATCCATCGAGCCCCTACTCTAGTACAAAAGCCGGCTCCGACCATCTTGTCCGCGCGTGGGTTCGTAGCTTTGGCGTACAAGCAACTATCAGTAACTGCTCGAATAACTACGGACCATATCAGCACATAGAGAAGTTTATTCCGCGGCAGATTACAAATATACTGAGTGACATTAAGCCTAAGCTGTACGGAACGGGCGAACAAGTGCGCGACTGGATTCATGTGGATGACCACAATGAGGCGGTACATATCATCTTAGAAAAGGGCATCCCGGGTGAAACGTATATCATCGGTGCCGATAATGACCACGTGAACAACAAGATGGTTATAGAGCTCATCTGTGAGCTCATGGGCAAAGGCCGCGACTGGTATGAACATGTCAACGACCGGCCTGGGCACGACCTACGCTACGCCATGGACTCAAGCAAACTCCGCCGTGAGCTCGGCTGGCAACCTCGCTACACCGATAACCAAACCGGCATGCGTGACGGCCTTCAGCAGACTATAGCCTGGTACAAAGCAAACGATGCTTGGTGGCAAGCCGAAAAAGCAACCATAGAAGCCGCCTACGCAAAACAGGGGCAGTAATGAAGATAAAGTTCATTAGTTTGAACGTTTGGATTGGTGGAGTGCTCTTTGATAACATTGTTGATTTCCTCAAAAAAGAAGATGCAGACATTGTGGTACTTCAGGAAGTTTTACAAAGTAACGACAAGGCCTTGCCCGTACAATATAGAACCCTCAATGTTCTCAAGGACCGATTAGGCTACCACTACGCGACTTTTCAGCAAATGCTCATCGACGATTTCCCCTGGGGAGAAGTTGCGAATGGGCACGCAATCCTTTCAAAGTTTCCCATCGTGTCAAGTAGCGGCATACACTTTGATGACAAGACTAGTACCACTCATAGCATGCCCTTTGACCCCGCGGCTTGGCCTCTGATCCCCCGCGGCATACAACATGCCGTCATTGATAGCCCCGCTGGAGATCTGAACATCATTAATTTTCAGGGTGTCTGGGATCTGGACGGCGATAATGCAAGCGCAGAGCGCGAGCGTATGGTTGCGACTATTCTACGAGAAATTAAGGATAAAAAACACGTGATAGTGGCGGGCGATACAAATGCGCGCTATACCAACCCAGCCATGAGGAAAATTGAGGAACAGCTCACAAATGTCTTTGGCGACTCGCTCGCAACAACCTTCAACATGCGGCGCAAAACTAACCCTGGCTATGCCACGTCTGTTGTCGACATGATATATACAAGTGCAGACTTCACTACCGTGGAACGGAACTGCCCCGACGTCGATGTGTCTGATCATTTGCCCCTTGTCGCAACGCTGGAAATAACAGACAATAAGGAGTAGGTATGAGTTTTGATCCAAGTGAATATAACGAACTAAGCGTGACCGAGACAAACATCCCGGGTCTGTTCGTGGTGAAGCTGCCGGTACACGGCGATAACCGCGGTTGGTTTAAGGAGAACTACCAAAAAGCCAAGATGGAAGCGCTGGGTTTGCCCACGTTTGATGCCGTGCAAAATAACTTCAGCTATAACGAGCGTGCTGGGGCAACCCGGGGTCTACACGCCGAGCCGTGGGAAAAGTATATATCGCTCGCCAATGGCCGAGTGTTTTGTGCCTGGGTAGATTTGCGCGCTGGCAAGTCGTTTGGCAGGACGTTTAGCCTCGAACTGAACCCCGGCATCGCTGTCTATATCCCCCGTGGTGTCGCAAACGGCTACCAAACACTCGAAGACAATGTTACCTACACCTATCTCGTGAATTCGCACTGGTCGCCAGACGTACAATACGTCGCGGTCAACTTGTTTGACCCAGCACTCGGTATCACCTGGCCCATCACACAAGAACAGGCAGTGGTCTCCGGGAAAGACCTCGCCAATCCCATGCTCTCAGACGTAACACCATTGGAGTTCTAATCATGGATGACAGTAAAATATTTATTGTAGGGGCAAATGGGCAGCTCGGGACAGCACTGCGCCGGCAATATCCTGGTTCGCAGTACGCAGACGTAGACGAGCTAGATATCACGAACCAGAAGTCTGTCGAAAAGTTTGACTGGTCGGGTATAGAAATTATCCTCAATGCTGCCGCATACACTAACGTCGATGGCGCGGAAACGCCCGAGGGGCGGGTTGCGGCGTGGAAAGTAAATGCCTCGGCAGTTGCCAACCTTGTCTTGGTTGCCAAGGAATATGATCTGACATTGGTACACATATCGAGTGATTATGTATTTGACGGAACTCAGAAGCCTCACACCGAACAAGAAGCATTCAGTCCGCTGGGAGTATATGGTCAGAGCAAGGCCGCAGGAGATATTGCGGCGAGTTTGCTGCGTAAACACTATATTCTCCGCGCGACTTGGGTGATAGGTGAAGGTAAAAACTTTGTGCGTACCATGCTTGACCTGGCGACTAAAGGCGTACCACCAACAGTGGTGGCTGACCAGGTAGGTCGCCTGACCTTCACTAGCGAACTCGTGAGAATTATTGACCACTTACTACGCTCAAAGGCAGCATACGGAACCTATAATGCGACGAATGACGGTGCGCCGGCGAGCTGGGCAGACATAACACGCGAGATCTTTACAGTCGCCGGCTACACCAACCTGGCCGTGAGCAATACAACTACCGCTGAGTATTTTGCGGGCAAGGAAGGGATTGCACCGCGGCCGTTACAAAGTGACATGGATTTACAAAAGCTGCAGGCAACCGGTTTTCAGAGTAGGGACTGGCACGAAGACCTCAAGGCATATATCGACAGTCAAACGGTGTAACGTTACAATTATTGCCACTTAAACCGCGTTAATCATATGTTTTTAGTCGCTTGACCAGCGTTAATCATATGTTTTATACTACTACCATGATTTACCGTGCCTTGCAGCCGATGGTAGAAAAGGTGTTAAGCCAGCAAATGGTGGCCATCATTTATGGCGCGCGCCAGACCGGCAAGACCACGCTGGCTCATCAAGTCTCTGAGCGTTACCATAACCCGCTTTATCTCAACTGCGATGACCCGACTGTTGTCGCTAACCTTACGAAACGCTCTGCCCAAGAGTTGAAATCATATATTGGAAATTCCGATATAGTTATCATTGATGAGGCTCAAAGGGTCGAAAATATAGGATTGTCTATAAAACTACTCCATGATACGTATCCCGAAATCGCTTTGCTAGTTACGGGATCTTCCAGCCTCGACCTCGCGAACAAAGTCACGGAACCATTGACAGGTCGGAGCGTTGAACTTCGCCTATACCCCCTGAGCGTTCAGGAGGTTTCGCAGAGTGTGCCTGATATCCAGGCATACGCTAAAACACTTATGGTACGCGGGGGCTACCCTGGACTGTGGAACTTATCCGCAGAGGACGCCGCGGTACAGCTCCGGAATATTGCAACAAACTATCTCTACCGCGATGCCTTCTCGCCGCTCGTGAGCTTCGATCAAACCGTGCTAAACAACCTCCTCCAGCTACTCGCCTACCAAATTGGTAATGAGGTCAACTACAGTGAACTCAGCCGGCGCCTCGGCACAAGCCGTGATACTATTGAGCGATATATAGATTTGCTCGAGAAAGCATTTATTGTCTTTCGTCGCAACCAGTACCGCAAGAATCTTCGGGCAGAAGTGGGTCGGCTGCGAAAAATATACTTCGTTGACCTCGGCATACGCAATGCTTTGATAGACGACTTTAAGCCGCTCGAGTCTCGAGACGATACAGGAGCCCTCTGGGAAAACTTTTGCATCGTGGAAAGGCTAAAGTATCTCGGGACGACCACTCGACATGTTCGTTCATACTATTGGAGAAATAGTAACAAACGTGAAATCGACCTTGTGGAAGAAGAGGCTCACCTGCTTCGAGCGTATGAAATCAAATACGGCAAAAAACGCCCCGGAACACCTATTGAATTTGAACGACTTTACCCAGGCGCAAGTCACGAACTCATCAATCCTACCAATTTTAACGACCAATTATTTGACAATACTCAGCCGGGACAGATAAAACTGTTTGCGTAAGATATACTACTATCATAAGGAGGGTACACAAACATGAAAGGCATTATTTTGGCGGGGGGGAGTGGTACGCGGCTTCATCCCATTACAAGAGCCATTAGCAAACAACTCATACCGATCTACGATAAGCCGATGGTATATTACCCGCTGACAACGCTCATGCAGGCGGGCATAAATGACATCTTGATCATCACCACACCAGATGACCAAGCTGGTTTTCAGCGATTGCTTGGCGACGGCTCGCAGTGGGGCATATCGTTGACCTACGCAGCCCAGCCATCTCCGGATGGTTTAGCTCAGGCGTTTATTGTCGGTGAAGAGTTTATTGGCAACGACAAAGTGGCACTCGTTCTTGGCGACAATATCTTTCATGGTGCACGATTAGACGAGTCGCTTAAAACTTGTACCGACCCAGAGGGAGGAATTGTGTTCGCTTACCAAGTATCTGACCCTGAGAGATACGGTGTCGTCGAGTTCGACGATGCCATGCATGCGGTGTCCATAGAGGAAAAACCCGCTAAGCCGAAGTCGAACTACGCGGTAGTCGGGCTGTATTTTTACGACAATGATGTCATAGAAATCGCAAAATCGATCAAGCCAAGTGACCGCGGCGAACTAGAAATCACAACTGTAAACGAAGAATATCTGAAGCGCGGGAAGCTGAAAGTGACGACGCTCAACGAAGGTGATGTCTGGCTCGACACTGGTACTATAGACTCCCTGAGCGATGCAACAGATTACGTACGCGTCATGCAAAAGCGCACCGGCCAAATTATCGGCAGTCCCGAAAAGATTGCCTACGAACAGGGCTTCATATCCGCCGCCCAGCTCGCCGCCCACGCAGAATCCCTCAAAAAATCTGGGTATGGCAGTTACCTGAGAGCCTGAATGGAAAAAATCAAACAATCTACTGTTTATCTGTATCGCCACCCTTTTGTACGCTATCTTTTTGTAGGTGGGACAACATTTACACTAGATTTCTTACTGCTTTATACATTGCACGGTCTATTCAAATTGAACCTTGCCGGTTCGGCGTCTTTTGCTTATTGGATTTCGATTCTGTACAACTTTGTCTTGAACAGACATTGGACATTCAACTCACGGGAAAAGGATAACTTAAAGCATCACATCACAACATACTTCGTCCTGCTTGTTTTTAATTATCTCTTCACCGTAACTTTTGTAAGTATAGCCGGTGAGCACATCAATTACATGCTCGCAAAAGCCTTGGCGGTCGTAATTCAGATGTCCTGGACGTATGTGGTGTACAAGCGCTATATATTTATTAAGGTGGCTAGATCTAGCCTTCCGCACAACAACAATATCAATTAGCGGCTATGGGGCCCATGCCTGGTATCTGGAAGTTGACCCAAGTGCCTCCGTTCCAGACTATTTCATCAAGGTTACCGGCCGAGTCTGTCCAGAATACATATATTTGGTTCGATCTTGCAGTCGACGCAGGAGCGGTAGCTAATGGCATTGTATTGGGAATCGGGCTAACTGAAAGATTTTAGGGTACTCTTTCACCGTTTTTCTGTCATGCTGATTGCATGAAAAAAGATGTCCTCATTGTCATAGCATACGGATTAATCATGTAGGGATGCAGTCTGGGCGTCCACGG
>JBASZU010000096.1:0-14371 GCA_049661165.1 Saccharimonadales bacterium (SeqCode) | reverse complement strand
GCCGCTTTACAGCAGTTGCCATCTTTTGTAGTGTAGTCATTAGAAAACGACCTTTCTGTTTTAGCTTTTGTAACCAAAACTGTAGGGTCGTTTTTGTTATGTGTCAAAAAAGTGAGTGTGGGTCAGGGTATCCGGCACAGGACTCGCTTCGCTTGAACCGTTTTTATTGCTCAGAACGAGTTCCTGTGCTGCAAAAACCTGTACGAACTTACGTTGGCTACGCCTACTTGACGGTTCTCATTCTGGTGTAAAACCAAGTAAAAACCGGACAAAGTCCGGCCTTTACTTGGTACCCCGCACAGGAATCGAACCTGCAACCTCCGGTACCGGAAACCGACGCTCTATCCAATTGAGCTAACGGGGCTTTGTAATGAGACAAAACCACACGGTTTTTCTCATCGCTCCGGCAAAAAGGTGTGACTTTTTGTCGGGCTACTCTTTTTCCTACATTGGGGAATGGTACCAGGTGAATTATAGCACCTAAAACAGAGGTGTGGTATGGTAATGGGGTGAAATTGAGAGATATGCAGGCGGTCGACGACGCGTTGAGGCCATATGTGCAGGTTGCTTCTCGTAATGATGATGGGAGTAAAACACTAGACCGTTCACAGAAACTAATGGCGCATATCGGCCATCCAGAGCGTGCGCTTCGGGTTGTGCATGTGGCAGGTACGAGCGGGAAAACATCTACCACCTACTATATTGCTGCCCTCCTGAGCGCATCCGGATTGAAAGTAGGTCACACGGTATCGCCGCATGTCGATAGCCTGACCGAGCGAGTGCAGATAAACGGTGTGCCACTAAGCGAGAAGTTATTTTGCGTGTATATGGGCGAGTTCTTGGAGCGTATTGCTGACGCCCCAGATACGCCAAGCTGGTTTGAATGTATGATGGCCTTTGTGTTTTGGGTATTTGCAAAAGAGCAGGTGAACTATGCGGTGATTGAAACGGGCCTTGGTGGTCTTCATGATTCGTCGAACGTGACCAATCGAGCCGACAAACTATGTGTGATAACCGATATCGGATACGACCATATGCATATGCTGGGAGATACGCTTCTGAAAATTGCCTACCAAAAGGCAGGCATTATTCACGATGGCAACACTGCACTTATGTACGACCAAGATCCAGAAATCATGACGGTGGTGCGCTACTGGGTCAGCCAGCAAGAAGACGCCGAGTTGCTTACTTTTGAGCAAGATAGGCTTGCTAACGCGTACCACGGTGATTTCCCGGCAGGCATGCCAGAGTATCAGAAGCGCAACTGGTTGTTGGCATTTGCGGCCTACAAATTTCTGGTAAAACGAGACGAATTACGCGATAATTCTGCGACAAAGTTGCAAAAAACCATGGAGCTACAAGTGCCAGGACGCATGGACGAACGCAGGATTACGGGCAAAACCATACTCATGGACGGAGCCCATAACGGGCAGAAAATGAGTGCGTTTTGGCAAAGTTTTGCTGCAAAATATCCTGGTGTGAAGCCAGTCGTACTGCTCGCCCTGAAGCAGGGTAAAGAAATAGCCGACATTGTCCCGTTACTGCAAAACCACGCCGCTGAAGTCATAGTAACGACCTTTACCAAAACACAGGACTTGCCCCTGCTTTCCATAGGACCAAGTGAAATCACCAGCGTACTACAGGCAAATGGAGTGAAATGTGAAGCAATTGTAGACCAAGGCAAAGCCTATGAAGCTTTTATTAAACGGGTCGAAGACCTAGGCGTTATCACAGGCTCTTTCTTCCTCATTTCGCAGCTTCGGGAAGGACATAGAGAACTCAGATGATATTCTGTCATTCTGAGCGAATGCGAAGAATCTTCTCTGGACTTCATAGGAGATCTTTCACTCATGCTCAAGATGACAAGATGGTGGCGGGGTGTATTAGGAGAAGGCAATCATGATTCGGGATATTGTGGCGGTTGATGGAAAAGGCGGTATGGCAAAAGGCGGCAAAACCCCATGGTTTATACCAGAAGACCTTACGTATTTTCACGAACAGAGCAAACGGTTTGGCGGCAACCTGCTCATTGGTCGTGGCACCTACGAGGCTATGAAAAAGGGGTTAATCGAAAGACACGGCGTTGGCGCGTGGCCACCAGCTGGACGCCACTTGTATGTACTCACCTCACATGACTTACCAGACGAAACGAACGTAACCATCGTTCATTCGCTCGAAAAATTTTTGGCAGATATGGCAGCCGCCGGGAATGATGTATGGAACGGAAGTATTGCCGAGGTGGAGCCAGACGAGATATACCTTACTCGTGTGCATGCAGACTACGACTGCGACAAGTTTTACCCCATGGATCGACTACAAAACTTTACGCTTACAAAAACGCGGCCAGGTACACCAGTTACGTCTGAGCCACTCTATACGTTCGAAATATACAAACGAAAGCACAATTAGCACTCTTGACATGAGAGTGCCAGATTTTGTATACTGAGTGCGGTGAAAGATACACTTTTACCGAAGTTAAAAAGGAGGAAACACTATGACACAACTCGTACCATTTGTAGATCCCTTTGCGGAACTACAGGCACTCCAGCGCAGTTTTTTCGGCGATGACTGGATGACACCAGTAAAGCGCATGGCTATGCCAACTACCGATGTCTACACCGAAGACGACAAACAGCTTGTGGTGGAAGCGCATCTACCGAACTTTGACGACAAAGACGTTGAGGTTCATGTTGAGAACGGGGCACTTGTAGTGAGAGCCGAAAAGCACGAACAAGAAAAAGACAAAACCAAGAAATACGTTGTGCGCGAAAGCAGCAGCAGTTTTTACCGCCGCATACAGCTGCCTAAGGTAGCTGATGTCGACAAAATTGACGGTGACATGAAAGACGGTTTGCTCAAAGTGGTAGTACCATTTAAGGAGCTGCCAGTGCCTAAGAAGATTGCAATAAAGAAAAAATAATTTGCGAATAAGAAATAGCAATACAAAAGAAAAAACCCGGACAAGCCGGGTTTTTTCTTGCGACACCGTCCCGGAGGACTTTGTCGCGCACTGCCCCGAAGGGCGGTGACCACCTCAACGATGGTAGTTACTACTCTACGCTCCTACGCAAACCATTGCAAGCACGAGCATTTTATGATGTGGATAACCTGGGGATAAATCCCTATAGATAATGTCTTCTTAGGAAGGCGATACCGGAACCGGTTTTAAGATATCGCTCGTATGCAATGGCTTTTTTCTTTGACGTAAAGGCAGTGTAAACGATTAAGTCCCAAGGACGGTACTTGCTCGTGTGTTTGCTGCGACCGGCATTATGATCGGTAAAACGTTGTCGTAAATTGGAAGTAATACCGACATATGTTTCATTGAACCGTTGACTTTTTAGCAGATAGACGTAATACACAGGTAGCAATAATATACAAAAAATCCTCCTTCGCGCAAGGCTTCGGAGGACATTCTATTTCATGGTTTGGACTAGTGGAATGTATCAGACAGAACACACGTTCGATATATATATTCTACGAAGCTTTAGCGAAGTAGAATGGTACGCCCGGCAGGATTTGAACCTACGACCCCTTGGTTCGAAGCCAAGTACTCTAATCCACTGAGCTACGGGCGCGTAAATGTATGCATAGTATAACAGGGAAATATCTAAATAACGAGGAGGATAACGCCAAAGGTGCACATGGCGGCAGCAGTGAGTTTGCGTGCAATGTTAGTGCGCTCGCTACGCATGAGAGCAAAAGCTAGCAGTGTTGTCACGATAATGCCAGTCTGTCGGATAGGTGCTACGAGGCTAAACGGGCCGTATTTGTAAGCGTACATCATGGCAAGGTTGCCGGCGGCATATACGACACACAGTATCAGTACAAGCCGAAGTGCTTTTGCTCGAAAAATCGGCCTCATTCTCCGGACAGAGCTGGGGTCGGCGGCCAGAGAACCGAAGCCACCAAACACAAATGCCAAGAACGACCAAGTGATGAGATCCATATGTCTGCTCACATAAGATGTCGCTGCAATGGCAATCCCAAAAAACATTCCAGTCGCAATCCCAAACAAAATGCCGACATGAATACGATGAGATCGGACATTTTTTGCCAGTAGGGCAACACTTGCAAAGATGAAAAGACTGCCGACTGTCTGGAGCATGCTGAGTTTTTCGTGGAGCAACCATATGCCACACGCCATAATCCAGAGCGCCTGTGTTGCGAAAAGAACTGAAAATACCGAAGCATCAATGCGCTGCAATGCCTTGCCATATATGACCGAGCCCACACCAAAACCAACGGAAGAAATTGTGATAGGAAGAAGCAGATCGGCAAAACCATGTGCGTTATAGCCATGAACCAGTACAAGCGGGAGCATAGTGACAGCAACAAGTAGCTGAAATAGTACGGCGAACCCGCCCGGATCTAGTTTATACCGGCTCAGTAGCTCTCGTTGCAATAAAATTGCTACAGACAGACCTACTACCGCCAAAGATATATACACCTGCCAGCTCATGGGGTAATCTTCAGTTTTGAAAGACCCAAAATCATCTTGAGTGCACCCTGTTTCATCTTGACGGCATATCTCTCGGTGACAACTATTTTGTTATAAATATTCGGCAGCATGGTTGCGTGGTACTGTTTGCGAAGTCTCTCGTACCAATTTTTGTCGTATATGTTCCAAAATTCATCCTCCGTATAGTACGAGTGTGCATATAGCCATTTTTTGCCCTTGTGTCTACGGGTTATTTTTTCAATGGTTTTGTTTAGGCTTACGAACTTTTCGTATGGAGTAATCCGAAGACCGTATATGCCTATGTTGTAGGCCAAGGCAGCATCAAGGTTATTACACTGAAGTTTTGATTGTGGCTCCGTTTTGATGGGACACCCACCAACCGGGTATAGATGCAGCTCTTTATCCAGTTCTTCCATAAAACTTTCTAATGAAGTGTCTGGTACCATGACGTCTTGACAGAGGTATATTTGGCTTGCGGCACTCGACTGGATGGCCTGGTAGAGCTTACGGGTGCGCAGAAATGGGTCGAGCAAAGTTCTTGTTGTATGGTTAAAGGGCAAGCCGTAATGTTTAAAGACTAATTCAGCAGCCCAAAAAGCCCCTCTGTTATACCGGAACAAATAATCTTTGAGAGGCACTGTGTCGGTAACGTGCAGGCCACGCTCGGCTATGTCCCGAGCATACAGATAATACCAATCATCAAATGGCCGACTGAATCGTTTTAGTCGGCCGGTAATCGTTTCTGACATTGTGCCGATAATGATAATTCCGAAGTTGTTCCTGAGCATTACCCACTCTATATATTGTGCGCCCTCTTTAACGAATTTTTCGATTAAGCCCTGACTTTCTCTGACACTGCGTACCTGAAAATGTTCGACGGTGATATATTTTTTTGCTTGTATCAGTTGAATTTCTACGAGCGTGGTTACCCCCAAGGTTCCGAATGAACCAGCTACTCCGTAGAATAAGTCAGAATGTTTCTCCGGGCTGGCATGTATGACTTCACCGTTACCTTGTATCATCTCTATACTGTTCAGGGTTTGGCTAAAGCATCCCCATATATGGGAGGAGCTTTCAGCTGCAGTACCCTGCAATGCTCCCCCGACGGTTATACCTGGAAATTCAGGAACAACCGGTGGAATGAGACCGTGTTTTAGCGTGGCGCGGACGAGTTTGTCCATAGGGACGTTTGGCTCTACGAGAGCAGTTTTGGTCTTTGGGTCAATATGCAAGATGTGGTTAAGCCCACTGGCGTCGAGCATTTCGCTCCGTTTAAAAACTTGAATCCGGGTGGAATTTGTGCTGCCATGGTAAATTTTAAAGGGTTTCTTTTGCTCGTAAAATCCTGCGACTTGTGCGGCTAGCGCCGCAACCCGTTCTTTGTGCGTTTGTTTCATCTGCGCAAATTGTATCATGTTTTTCGGCGGGTACGGAGGGCGTGGAGGAGGTCAATCATGATGAAGCTAATGAGCATCAGGAGTAGCCAGGCGCCTAGTTTATGTATGCTCACTAGGTGCCATTCAGTTGCCTGGTTTGGGTACAGCCAGCTTTTTGTGAAGGTGCCAATGTTTTCAGCCAGCCACACAAAAAAGGCCGACAAAAGAGCGGTGACCAAAAACGGCATGCGCCGTTCCGTAGTGTGTACGGTGTAGTAGGTCCAGGTGCGACCATATAGGACAAGGGTTGCACCAAAGAGCAACCAGCGGATGTCATAGGTGTAGTGGTGCGAGAAAAAGTTCAAATAGATTGCGGCCGCAAGTAAAATGGTATACAGGCGCTTTGGGTAGGGGCGGAATTCAAGCGCAAGGACTCGCCACGCACGAGCAATGAAGCTACCAACCGCAGCATACATAAAGCCCGAATACAGCGGTACTGTGGCTAGTTTAAAAACGGCATCTTCAGGGTACGACCAAGACCCAATCCCTGGTGCCGTTTTGAATAGTTCCATACCGAGACCCACAAGGTGAAAAATGAGTATGGTTACAACTTCGTGTGGCTTTTCGAGCTTTGTTGCGACCAGTACTAGCTGAATGGAAACCGCGTACAGAAATAGCCAGTCATAGCGGGCAAGCAGGGGAAGTTCAACATATTTGGTGACGATAATAGCCCCGAGCATAAGCCCGCCAAATATCGCTGCCCAGCCAAGTTTGATAGTAAACGCAAAGAGCCATCCGCCTGGGAATTGTTCTACTCTCTGTAAAAAACGCCATTTTTTACCTGGGTTTGTCATGTGGCTATGATAGTATGCCGCAGGTAGGGGGTTAGGCGAGGAGGAGAGTGATGGTGAAGGTGGTGCCTTTGCCGTTTGCATTAGAGCGGGCGACAATGTGGCCGCGGTGCGCGGATATGATTTGTTTGGCAATGGAGAGGCCAAGACCATGGCCGACAACGTTCTGGCTGCTGCGGGACTGGTCTGCGCGGTAGAAGCGGTCAAAAATGTGGGGTAGGTCTTTTGCGGCAATGCCTTGTCCGGTGTCGGTAATGCTCAGTGTCGCCTGTTTGCCACGTTTTTGAGCACTGAGGGTAATGCTCGATTTTGATGGACTGTATTTCACAGCGTTGTCTAGCAAGATGACAAGTACGTCGGTAAGGCTTTCTGCGTTCGCAACTACTGTGATATCTCGAACAGTATTTTTGATGGAGATTTTCTTTGCCTGCGCGAGGGGAATGGTGCGGTTGACTGCTTCTATAGCAACAGTCTCAAGTGAGGTTGGAGCAAGAGCAATATCATGGTGGTTTGCAAGCATCAGTAATCGGTCAGTGAGCGTTCGCATATGGTGGACTTCGTCGAGACTGCTTGCGAGTAAGGCAGCGTGGCTAGCTTTCGTGGCAGTTTTATCACGCAAGCCAACTTCAATCTCAGACTGCATAATGGTGAGCGGGGTGCGCAGCTCGTGCGCGGCATCACTACTGAACCGTGTTTGGCTTTCGAGCGCTTCTTCAACGGGTCGTAACGTGCGTCGGGCAAGCGCATAGCTGCCTATGGCACCGCTTGAAAGCACCACAAAATTGAACAGCACTAGTTGTCCGAGCAAGCGTGAGCGGCTTTCGGCAATACGTTGTTCTCGCCATGTTCGAAAATCATCTGTATCATCATTGATGCCAAGCAATATTTCACCTGGTCGCGGTGGGCGATAACTTCGCCCGAGTTCATGCGTGGATATCTGGAAGACAATAAAACTAAACAGCAAGCTAATGAATAGTAAAATCAGCGTGTACCAGCCTGTGAGACGAAGGGTTGCCGAGTGAAAAACCTGGTGTTTCATGCTGCCTCGCTCAGTTTGTAGCCAAACCCGCGCACCGTGTGGATGAGGGGTTTGGCTTTGAAAGGCTTATCAACTTTATTGCGCAGGTAACCTATATAGGCTTCGACAGTGTTGGGCAAAATGTCTGCGTCAAAATCCCAGACATGGTTGATAATGTTGTCTTTGCTTAAAACTCGGTCTTTATTGCGTAAAAGGTACTCAAGCAGTGAATATTCGGTTTGTGAAAGGGCAATTGGTTTGCCTGCGCGGCGGACGTCATAACCCACGGTGTCGAGGCTAAGATCGCCAGCTTGTAATGTGCTGCCACTCGTCTCATGCGGACGTCGGGTGAGGGCCCGCAGGCGAGCAAGCAACTCCTCGAACGAAAATGGCTTTACGAGGTAGTCGTCTGCACCAGCGTTGAGCCCAGCTACGCGGTCGCGGACTTGGCCTTTTGCCGTAAGCATAATGACGGGGGTTTTTACTCCCTTGCTGCGCAGTTTTTCGCATATTTCGAGCCCGTCCATACCACCAGGGAGCATACGGTCAAGGATAATAACGTCATATTCATCGCCCAGAGCGGCCGCCAAACCATCGGCACCATCGTGACAGACCTCCACGGTTGAGTGTTCTTGCTCGAGCCCGAGTTTGATTGCGCGGGCGATTTTGGGTTCGTCTTCTACGAGGAGTAATTTCATATGCTTTAGTCTGATCCCCTTACCTGAATTATACCTGAGAATTACAAAATGCCAGGATTAGCAAGTAAGAGCGTAGAAATTTCAGGAATGCAGGCAAGTGAATTGCCATCGAACAACACATATAAACGGCTGAAGCTACTACCTGGGCGGCGAGTGTTTATATAGTTCAATATCACTGGCGTGGTCAAATGCAATCTCGTCGCTTGGCGGTAGGGTGCTCAATGCAAACCACTTCAATTCAGTTGTTTCCCAGTCATGTTTGCCCATTTCCCTTACGGCGTCGGCAATATATACAAACGAGATATTCTGGCGGTCTTCATGCGGCCTATCAGGGTAGTCTTTTATGCGTAGTAAGCGCAGGTTTTCTATTGTCCAGCCCGACTCTTCCATGACTTCGCGTGCTGCGGCTTGTTCGCACGTTTCGTCGCGTTCAATGTACCCGCCCAACAGACCCCATTTACCACCTTCCAGAAGTTTCTCTGCGCGTTTTCCTAACAAAATTTTGTCGCCTTTTAAGACCAAACAGTCAACGGTAACGTGACGCAGGTGTGCTTTGTTGCCATCTTCAAATACGCATGAAATCATAGGAAAAGTATACGCCAAAAACATATCACCGACTACAATTTGCCGGTGATATGGGTGTTAGTGGCGATGATTAGTTCGCGGTAAGTCAGAGTTCAAACTTTACTCGTCTCGTTTGTGGTCGCCACGTGGCCCACCGGGACCTCCTGGCTCACCATGACCGTGGCCGCCGCCGAAGACGAGGTAGCGGTAGTCGGTCGATATGCCGTTGTCGCTAAACCATTTGTCGAGAGCGGTGCGCGCGGCGTCCATAGCTGCTTTTCGCTCGGCGTCGGTTTTGCTATCCATGCTGGCGCGGTTGGCCTCACGGGTTTTTTGCAGTTCGGCACGCTTGGCAGTGATGGCATCGGCTTGCGCTTGGGTGAGTTTGCCGTCTTTCACCAGAGTAGCGAGTTCAGTTTTCACTTCTGCTTCACGCTGGGCTTTCATTTCGGCGCGGTTGGCGTCAAACACTGACCGCACATCACTTTCTTTTAGGTTAAATTTCTTCGCAATGGCACTGACGAGGCCTGACATTGGGTGGGAGCCATTGTTTTGTGTGGCGGCGCTTGCCATACCAAGTCCGGTGAGTCCGGTTACGGCTACTATAGCAGCGACGCCTGCGGTTACTAACGATTTCTTCATGGGCATTCTCCTTTACGATTAATTTGTGTTGCAACTACCCTATATTAACCATGTTCCATGAGAGCTTCCTGAGACACTCACTGCTTGAGGTTATGGTTGTGCAGTGCTACGATGAATGTAAGGAGATTCTTTGCGATGGGCCAAGAAGATACCAAAAACAAACACATCGTTATCATTGGTGCTGGGACTACCGGCATACTGCTGGCGAATCGGCTGCAAAAGTCGGGGCATTATATAACGATAATCGACCCAAGCGTTGAGCACTACTACCAACCAGGGTTCCTTTTTGTGCCATTTGGCGGCTACCGTATTGAGCAACTGCATAAGCCGCTTGCTGGTTTGCTCCGCAAGGGCATAAAACATGTCCAGGGTGTTGTTGCGAGTATCCAGCCCGCCAAGAAAGGCCTGACGCTTGAATCGGGTGAGGTGGTCAGTTACGACGTCCTCGTTATAGCCACTGGCACGCGTATAGACCCAACTATGACAGAGGGCTTGCTGGGCGATGATTGGCGCAAAGACATTCACGATTACTACACGCCCGATGGTGCCGATGCGCTACGCCAGGCTCTAGAGAAGTTTCAAGGTGGCAACCTGGTTGTGCAGATTATGGAAATGCCCATAAAGTGCCCAGTTGCACCCCTAGAGTTTACCTTCTTGGCAGATGATTACTTCAAGCGTCGTAAGATGCGCGAAAAAGTGAAGCTAACGTACGTAACGCCGCTTCCCGGGGCTTTCACCAAGCCAGTCGCCGCGGCCAAGCTTAGCCACATGCTGTCTGACCGTAGCGTCGAAGTGGTAACAGATTTTTTTACCGAAAAGGTTGACCAAACAGCCAAAAAAGTCGTGTGCTATGATGGTCGCGAAGTGCCGTATGACCTGCTTGTTTGCGTGCCTATGAACGTTGGTGCGAAGTTTTTGCAAGGCAGCGAGCTCGTGAATGACGTGGGGTTTGTGAAAGTAAACCATCGCAGCCTGCAATCCACCAATTACCCGCACATTTTCGCTATAGGTGATGCGGCCGATGTACCAACAAGTAAGGCGGGGTCGGTCGGGCACTTCGAGGCTCACACACTCCAGCGAAACATCGACCACTTTTTGGCTGGTCGCCCAGTGGAAGAAACATTTGACGGCCACAGTAATTGCTTTGTAGAGTGTGGCGGCGGTAAGGCGCTGCTGCTCGATTTTAACTACGACACACAGCCATACGAAGGTACCTTCCCGTTTGCAGGCATTGGCCCGATGAAGCTGCTTAACCCCAGCCGGTTGAATCACTGGGGCAAACTGGCTTTTCGCTGGGTCTACTGGCACATGCTTTTGCCTGGCCGCAGGATTCCGTTTATTCCTGAACAAATGAGTTTGAAAGGGAAGAATATTCCAGCCGATACTAGAGTATCAGAGAGTCATGAGACAAGAGATATGAGTCAAGATGTACCAGCGCAATCCCAGGTGAAACCACCAGAGGCAAACGAACCATCCCAGGTGGAACAACCGCAAGTTTCTAGTGTGCCAAATGAACAACCAAATCAACTAAATCAACCGAAGGAGGGTGGTCGTGAATAAAACCATTGCTGGCCAGGACGTCGATGTCGACGTAGAAGGCTACATGACAAACAAAGATGCCTGGAACGGCGAAATTGCCACGGCAATTGCTGCGGAACTGGGCATACATGAACTTTCGCAAAAGCACTGGGATGTGCTGAACTGGCTCCGTGAACAGGTTGCGCAAGGGGTTGAACTCAACATTCGCAAAGTTGGTAGTTCCGGAATTGTCGACATAAAGGGGTTCTACCAGCTGTTTCCCGGCGGCCCACTCAAGAATGCCAGCAAAATTGCCGGATTACATAAACCAACAAGCTGTCTGTAGGAGGCACTATGTCAGAACAACACCCGCACAAAACTGAACACACTGGTCACGAAATGTGCCATGTCTGCAACCAATGCAAAGACTGTCATGCTTGCCGCTGCGAAGCACAGCAGGGCCCAGCACTGAAAAAAATGATGATTATTGTGAGCAAGGCAGGCATAGACAGCGTGTACGCCGCGCTCATCCTGGCGAACGGCGCTCGCAGCGAAGGCATAGAGTGCGACATGTTCTTTACGTTCTTTGGCCTCGACGCCATCACCAAAAAACGCATGGAGCATCTAAAAGTTGCTATGAGTGGTAACCCTGGTATGCATATGCCGGAAATTGCCGGGGTCGTACCGGGCATGGAGACGTTTGCAACGCACATGATGCAAAAGCGCATGGCCGAGCTTGATATACCGGGGGTAAGCGAATTCCTCGACATTATCAAGGCGGCTGGCGGGCACATATATGCCTGCAAGCTCGCCATGGAAATGTTTAAACTAGAGCAAAGCGACCTGTGGGACGATACTGACGGCGTGCTCACCGTTGGCCAGTTTTACGAACGCTATGTGCCAGGTAGCCAAATCATCTTTATCTAGCACGAATTTCGCACCAGCCAGCCTCCCGCCCAGCGAAGTTGGCCGCACCGCTGGCTTCTCCCCACCCCAATGAATCGTTCCGATACCTTGGGAACCCCGGTTCGACTCCTGCACATTTTTCCTCTCCGGTACATCGGCTTCGCCTCTTTTCTCACTGCTCGGAAAGAAAAAGTAAACTTCTTTCTTTCCTGCGTGGCTGCGACACCACTCGCCGTAGTACAGTACGGCTCCTGGAGCCTGTCCTGAACTTGATTCAGGATGCTTCGAGGAGAAAATGCATATGAGCGATAGAGTGCGAAACGCGTGTCTAGCGCGATTTAGTTCTAGTTCGTGTTTGGGTTTTCTACTAGCTTGACCCGCTGATAAAATGCTCTACAGTGTATAGTATGAAACATGTGGTGAGGCGCTTGTTTATTTTTGGTTACGCGCTTGCGTGCGTCATTGCATCTTGTGCGCCCGCCTCGGCACAACAAGTAACTTTTTCACAGCAAATCCAGCCGCTTGTCTGCACGGTAGACATAGTGGTGGTTGGCGCAACCATGACTTTCAATCTGTATCCCGACGAGTGCAAGCACTCGACGGCCGCTCAGCAGCTACTTGCTAAGACAAAAGCGGGTCGCTACGAATAATTACGGCCGTCAAATAGGTCAGACACGGAGCCGCCGGTGGCTATTTCGTGCAGGGCTGTTGCTATCATGGGGGCAACTGGTATGACGGTGAGTTTATCGCCAAGAACCTTTTTGGCGTAATCGATGGGCACCGTATCAGTTACGATTAATTTGTCTATAGCGCCATCTTCAAGACGCTCTATCGCTGGGTCAGAGAGCAGGGCGTGTGTTGCACTCGCAATAACCGCAGTCGCGCCAGACTTACGGAGCGTTTCGGCGGCCGTAATCAGTGTGCCTGCAGTGTCTATCATGTCGTCAGTCATGAAACATATACGACCATCAACACCCTGAAGCTTCTTGGGGCGAATAAGTTTGCTACTGTCGCGGGGGTCACGGGTCTTTTGCAGGTGACGCAAGCGAACACCGAGGATATCGGCAGCGCGCTCGGCATCTTTTGCGCGACCGGTGTCTGGTGAAACAATGGCAAAAAGTTCTGGGTCGCGGTCGCCCATCTCAGTTTTTAGCCCATCTAAAATGAGTCGTTCGGCTATAAGGTGGTCAAACGGTCCATGAAATGTCCCCTGTACCTGTGACGAATGCATGTCTATAGTGACCAAGCGGTGCGCACCAGCCATCTCAAGCATGCGCGTGACCACGGCAGCCGAAATTGGTTCGCGCCCTTTTGCTTTTCGGTCCTGTCGGCTGTAGCCAAGGTATGGTATGACGACTGTTATTTCGCGGGCAGATGAACGGCGTGCTGCATCTATGAGCAGCATAGTTTCCATAAGCGCGTCATTCACCGAAAGGTGCCGTTTATAATCATGCGCAAATGTTTGAATAATAATGACGTGCTTGCCGCGTACCGACTGCTCGTACTGGACATACAGTTCACTGTTTGCAAAGCGCTTCCGGTTGACCGGCCCAAGCTCTAGCCCCATGTGTTTAACAGTTTCCTCAGCAAGCTTTGGGTGAACCGTACCAGTTACTATATATAAATCATCTGGGTTGATAGTAACCTTGGGTCCGTTCATAGTGAGCTAAGCCTCTCTTTAAACCTATTTCTTCCAGAGTATAGCGAAAACATGCAGAATGCAATGATTATGGACGGAGCGTGCCGCCAAAGACCTGCCACGCCAGGAGCGATTTGGCCACAAGGCTTAGAATGATATAGGCACGTTCACCGTAGAGGTAGTCGCGCCATTTACCAACCTGCTTGTACTGCAGCACCATATTCAGCGCAAAGCAGCTGAAAAATACGAAAATAGAGACAAATATCCAGTACACAAACGTTGGGGCAGCACTGCCATTGGCTGCTCCGAGCCACATATAAAATGCCACGACTACCCAAGGGATGAGGCCAGCGAAGGTACCAAGGTTGAAACTGAGCCAGTTGGTCTTTTTGGTGGTTTGGTTGTGCACTTCCATGACGAGGCCCAGCAGGTTCATGACGGCGGTCAGGCTAAACATCATGAGCAGTGAACTGAAATCGTAGATACCCACTAACATACCAATGGCGACCATCATGGTGCTGGCCGAAATGGCGTATTCGACCCAGCGGAGTTTGTTTATGCCGACTTTGAGGTCAGCGTTATAGCGTTTGTTGTACACGCTCGCAATCGTAAAGTGGAAAAAGGCCGAGAGGAAAAAGAAGGCAGCAATCAGCCAGGGCAGGTCAACGTTAAAAAGCGTCGTTGTTGTCGGTTGGAG
>JBASZU010000095.1:0-2032 GCA_049661165.1 Saccharimonadales bacterium (SeqCode) | reverse complement strand
AAAAAAGGTGGTCGGTTTGGCAGTCCGAGAACTGCCATGTCGGTGAGGGAGTTGGTGATACTGTGAGCTTCAGTAAAAGTACAAAGCCCTAATAAGGCATGGATCCTGAAACTAGTTCAGGATGACGAATACAAAAAATCACATGGCTTCCTGCCGGAACCTGCCCTCGACTTTGGTTGTGGGGCGAGAATGACGATTAAAACGGGATTTATCCACAGGTCAAGCCACGTTTTGTCGAACGTTTTTGACTTAGAGACCCCGGTATGCTACGGTTATGATAGTTATACTAACCTGCAGGTGGAAAATAGGAAATAGAAAGAAATAGCGTATGGCTGAAGTAGCAGATAAACAGATCAAAAGACTCCGGGCACTTATTCAAGAAGCTGAAACAAACCTTGCTGCCGCCAATGAATTACTCATTAGTCTGGTAGGTGATGATATACACGTGCAGGCGAAGGTAAGCGAAGAAGTTCTAGGAAAAATAATCGAGGGCGTCTTTGACGGCCAAAATATGGTCGGCAGCGACGGAAAAACCTATCCCGTGCCCGCAAACTATGCCAGTAAGTCTAAGCTGGTTCAGGGAGACATACTCAAACTTACCATCGCAGATGACGGCGCATTTCTATACAAACAAATCGGGCCAATCCCCCGCAAGCAAGTCGTTGGCCAGCTCAAGCTCGAAGGCGGCCACTACTTCGTAAGCGTCGGCACCAAAGACTACCGCGTATTACTTGCCAGCGTCACGTATTTCAAAGCCAAGCCTGGTGACCAAGTTTCTGTAAATGTTCCCGAAGAAGATGCTTCAGCCGAATGGGCCGCTTTAGAGGCAGCACTCTAAAAATTCATGTGGGTACTTGCGCTTGTTATTAACCTAGTGCTGTTTGTGACATCTACACTCCTTCGTCGGCGTTTTGCACAATCACACACTGTTCCGGCTAGCGTCACTCTTGCTATCTCTTATACTCTCGGCGTTATGCCCCTGAGCATAGCCGCAGGACTTTTGTTCCCGCACAATATAGCTTGGTCATATTGGACCGCTTGGCTACTGTTTTCGGCGAGCTTACTGGTAACTGTCTTTATTTGGCTTTCGTTTATAGCCATACGGTATCTGCCCGCCGCACTGAATCAGACCATTTTTCAGACACGTATTATCATTACCATACTTCTTGGTTGGCTGTTTCTCGGTGAGGGGCTTGCCGCTAACCAGCTTTTTGGGGCTGCCTGCATTCTGGCCAGCGGTATCATTGCGGTGTGGGCACCGGCTAAAGCCCAACGTCGCGGCAAAAGCACACATGAACACCTTATGAAAGGCGTACTCTTCACCCTCGCCTCTGCGCTATTTCTCGGGGCAGGTGTTGTTGTGGAAAAGGCAGCCATCCAGTACATGGATATCGGTGCGTTCTTTATATACGGATTTGGCATGCAAACTCTGTGGCTTATGCTACTTGCGCTGTGGGATTGGCATAAACACCCTGGACTACAACTTTCGCTGCAGCTTGTGAAAGAATCAGTGCTTCTCGGCATGGTCGTCGCTGGGATTGGCGTGAGCTACTTCGCAGCTTTACGCGGAGCAGATAATGTCTCGCTTATAGCAGCACTCACTGCTACCGTGTTGCCGCTAACAGCCATTGCTGCTCATTTCATACTCAAAGAACGTGATGACGACAAACTCCTTTGGATAGCCATCTGCATAGCGATAAGCGGTGTCGTTATTACGGCCCTGTAATTACCCCATAAGGTAAACCACTAGTTCTACTAGTGTGACTCGCAAAGGTTTGACCTTCCCAGTAGTAACCCAGAAAATAAGAGCACCCGGAACCGTTTAGGTTTCGGGTGCTCTTCTTGCGATTGGTTGCCCCGCTGAAAGGAAACCATCTATGTCTACATCGTTAGGCTACCATAGCTTAACCTCAGTTCGACATAAGAGTCTCCTCGTTTTTGTCTAGATAACAGGGCGTGAGCCCTGTTATTCTGTTTTTGGATCAACAAAAACCAAAAACAAAGGAGACACCAATATGGAACTGGTAGCTTT
>JBASZU010000094.1:0-1639 GCA_049661165.1 Saccharimonadales bacterium (SeqCode) | reverse complement strand
AAAAAAGGTGGTCGGTTTGGCAGTCCGAGAACTGCCATGTCGGTGAGGGAGTTGGTGATACTGTGAGCTTCAGTAAAAGTACAAAGCCCTAATAAGGCATGGATCCTGAAACTAGTTCAGGATGACGGGACTGAAAACGAGCATAGGTTCCCACCGGAGGTAACACTCAACTTGGGTTGTGGGGCGGGGATGACAAACGTGAAGAGAATATCCTTTACTTCGTTCTGGGTGACATACTACAGGTGGTTGCGTTCGACGTGGTGTTTATTTATACCGTTGGTCACATTCGTAAACCCCATTTGCCGCAGGTAAGGCATAGTGGCATTGCTACGACTACCGCTCAAACAGTACACCACAAGCTCGGTATCCCGCGGTAGGTCAGCCAGCTCTGGTGGGTTACTCAGCAGGCGGGAGGGCGGTATATTTATGGCACCATCAACATGCCCCATTTTGTATTCAAACGGCTCACGCACATCTATTATTACTTTGCTCATACTTTCTCCTTTTTTTGGCTGCTACTTCGTAGTTTAATGTAAATCGTTTACATTAGCAAGCGCAAGGTGTATAGTAAAATGAAATGAACATAACAGAGGCAAAAACACAATCCCAGGTGAGACAGAGCAAATACTGCACCGCAATATCCGCCGAACTAGCACGCCTTGGGCACGCAACAAATGCGGAACTACTGAGCGCAATGAGACACTACTACCCAGACGTCAGCGCTACAACAGTACACCGCGCAACCACGCGGCTGGCCTCTCGAGGCGAAATCGGCTTTGCGCCGTCAGATACATCTGGTGCCATGCGCTACGATGCTCAGGTGACCCCGCACGATCATTTCCAGTGTGCGCAGTGCGGGAGACTTCGAGATATCGATATCGTAGACCGTATACGACCCATGCTACTAGCGGCTGCATCTGACTGTATGCCGACAGGACGTCTCACAATCAGCGGTTCATGTAAAAAATGTAAGGGAGGGAAGCTATGAAAAAAATTGGGTTATTCGCGGGTATTATAGGCGTAGTCATCGGGAGTTTTTTACTACTAAGCAAGCCGGCAAGCTCGCCGCAGGTAAACAAGGAGCCGACTGCCAAACTTAGTTTTGCAACCGTCTCAAACGAAGTGGTAAAGAAAAGCGCAACCTTACTCGACGTTCGCTCGTCCGAAGAATATGCCAGCGGCCACTTTGCTAGTGCCGTAAACCTCGATGTCGAAAATATCCGCGCAGGCAAATTGCCAGATTCAGCCAAAACTCAGCCGCTCTACATATATTGCAGAAGCGGTAACCGCTCGGCTCAGGCAACCGAACTGCTGAAAGCAGCCGGCTACACAGCCGTCACCGACCTCGGCGGGCTGGACGATGTTAAGGCCATGGGCGGCAAACTCATCACAGCGCCCTAGCGGCAAAAAAACGAATATAGCAATGCACCTTTTTAATTCGTACGGCCGTACGATTTAAAAAGGCAGTAAGGAGAAACTATGAAGTTTATAGCGTTTATGGCAAGTCAGCAGGGCAGGCTACTGCGTGGTAGTGTGGGGCTTGCGCTAATTGTGACGGCCATTCTTACACTCGAAGGCGGTGGGCAGATTTTCAGCCTATTGCTTGGTAGCGTACTACTCGCAGTGGCTATCTTTTATG
>JBASZU010000093.1:0-3197 GCA_049661165.1 Saccharimonadales bacterium (SeqCode) | reverse complement strand
CCAGAAGTGTTTGAGCCACATATTCAGCCTGAAGACCTGCTGCTGCATGACGTTGGCTCCGAGCTGGCCTCTATTCATCCGGTTCTTACATTTTGGCAAGAAACAGAGGCGCTTGGGCTGCTCGATGGCAATAATGCAGTCTCTCTCAATGTTCTCGATGTCGCGCTGGGTGTCTGTAACGGTTTTGGCTACGGCGAACGAGTGCTCCATAATATGCGTGAATCTATAGGTCGTGAACTGTTTGGCCGGTACGTCCGGCACGACAGACTGCAGGATATGCTAGCATCCAAACTTGGTCAACAGCTTACTCCTGAGCTCAGTATTGAGTGAAGCTATTTGACAGCACATGAGAGCCGGTTGTCGTTCCTTTGGTGCGGTGAAACATAAATTACCTGAACGCGACAGATTCATTTCGGTTCGGGTTAAATAAAGGTGGCTACGAGTTATAACTGTCGTTAATGATTTTTCGTGCATAGCGGAGGTCGTCGGTAATGACATACAGCCGTTGGTCACCAGGGGAGATAAGTTCGTTTTTAAGCATATGTTTGCGGATAAATTTATCCAGTGGCTTCCAAAATTTCTTGCCAATCAGTATCAGTGGTACGCGCTCCATCTTACCAGTTTGCATGAGGGTAACGATTTCAAATGTCTCGTCAAGCGTACCGAAACCACCAGGAAAACACACAAAAGCATGAGAATAAAACGTCATCATGACTTTGCGTGTAAAGAAATAATCGAAAGTTAAGTGGTCTGAAGTGTAAGGGTTTAGATTTTGCTCGTGTGGGAGGGTAATATTGAAACCAATCGACACATGTTTGTCCTCTATGGCACCGCGGTTGCCCGCCTCCATGATACCGCCGCCACCGCCAGTGAGTATGGCGAAACCATCATCGGACAGGTCGGCTGCTAAGTCGCGTGCCCATTGGTACGATTTGTAGTGAGGGCTCAGACGCGCCGAACCGAAAAAAGTCACGCGTTTTGGGTATTTTTTCAGTATTTTAAACGCCGCCTCAAATTCTTCTTCGCTGCTACGTAAGTTCTTTGTAGATTTCTCAATCTGACGCTGTTGCGCTGCCGTTAACTTCCAAATTTTATTCTCATGTTTATGTGTATGCATCGCCGTACAAGTATAACCGTTTTCCCTGGCTTTGAGAATCCTTGATTCTCATATGATATGGGAATATAGTGATAGTAAAGGTTAAACAGAAAGGATCTGGGGTGAAAAAGCTAGATCAAAAAGGCTTTAGTGTGGTTGAGAGTATACTAATATTTTTTGTCATTGCCGTACTCGGTTTTGCAGCTTATTTCGTCTGGAACCGTCAAAAAGAAACTGCTCAGACATCAACTGTTCCACGTAACACAGTGGCTACGTCCACAAAGAAAACAGTATCAAAACCTCAGAGCAAAAACGGCTCCATAGACTCGGGTTTTGGTGTGATGATGGGATTTATATATCCTTCAGTCTGGAAAATTTCTTCGGTCATAGAGGGTCCAATGCCGCTTAACTCAAGTGAAGGGAGCACTACCGAGACCATAGAACTTACATCCCCGTCTGGAGCGTACAAGGTAGTATATAAGATCGGAGCAAATGGCGGACTGGGCGGGGCGTGTGACCCTGAGGATGGTGGTAAAATAGCCTATCTGAACACCAAACCCTTGCAGAGCTTTAGTAGCACCGTATACGCGGAAACTTTTTTTGAAAACGTAGTTGCAGAGAAGAGAAATGGCACTGTACTGAAAACAACTACCATGCCGAGCATAGGCTTGATGCAGGCCGACGAAGTGAATGCTACGGCAGTACAAAAATCAGCATGTGACATATATCTTGCTGATGTGATAAAGCTTTCCGATGCGAACGACGTAACACTTATAGGTGCAAAAATGGAGATATATGAGCTGTCAACGGGGGCTGCGCTTGAAACGTTCAAATCAAAACTTTCGGGTGCCGAATACCAACAAGCAAAAGCAATCTTACTTTCGACTTCTGTCAAATAGCTAACCATCGTATACTTTATTGATGGCTCAATTCCATCTGAAGAGTGACTATGTACCTACTGGTGACCAGCCGGAGGCTATTCGGCTGTTGACCGAGGGGCTGCAAAATGGGGTGAAAGAGCAGACGCTCTTGGGTGTGACGGGCAGCGGTAAGACGTTTACCATGGCAAACCTAGTGCAGAATGTGCAGCGACCCACGCTTGTGCTGAGTCACAACAAAACGCTAGCGGCACAGCTATATAATGAGTTTAAGCACTTTTTCCCGGACAATGCCGTGCACTATTTCGTCAGCTACTTCGATTACTACCAGCCAGAGGCGTACATTGCCCGCAGCGACACCTACATAGAAAAAGATAGCCAGATAAACGAAGAAATTGACCGACTGCGGCATGCTGCCACCGATGCGCTGCTTAGCCGGAAGGACGTACTGATTGTTGCAAGCGTGAGCTGCATATACGGCATTGGTTCGGTGGAGGACTACGATGGGCTGTCGGTCGAGGTCGTAAAAGGCGAGCGACGTGTCCGTGACAAGTTGCTGCGCCAGCTCACCGACATCCAGTACCAGCGAAATGACGTTGATTTCCACAGAGGTACGTTCCGCGTCCGCGGTGATGTGGTAGACGTATACCCAGCGGGCGAAGAATGGGCGTACCGCATAGATATGTTTGGTGATGAGGTTGAGCGTATTACCAAAATTGACCCCCTGACGGGCGAAATAATGGCGAACCTCAGTAGCTACAAAATCTTCCCCAGTAGCCACTACGTTACCCCGCAGGACAAGCTCAAGGTTGCCCTCGAGCATATTCAGCAAGAGCTTGCAGAACGACTGGCACAGTTCAAGCGTGAAGGCAAGCTGCTTGAAGCCCAGCGGCTCGAACAGCGCACCCGCTTCGACCTAGAGATGCTTGAGGAAACAGGCTTCGTGAAGGGTATAGAAAACTACAGCCGGTACCTCACGAACCGCGAGCTTGGCGAGCAGCCCGCTACGCTACTCGATTATTTCCCCGACGATTATCTGCTCCTGGTCGACGAAAGCCACATGACCATTCCGCAGCTGCGTGGCATGTACAATGGTGACCGGGCACGGAAAGAGGTGTTGGTAGAGCACGGCTTTCGCTTGCCGAGTGCGCTGGACAACCGCCCCCTGAACTTCACCGAGTACGAGCGCCACGTGAACCAAGTGGTGTATGTGAGTGCCACGC
>JBASZU010000092.1:0-9406 GCA_049661165.1 Saccharimonadales bacterium (SeqCode) | reverse complement strand
ACGTACACGTAGCGGCGTTCTAACTCGGCAATAATGTCTGCTGGCACACTCGGCGCTTCATTTTCTGCGTAGGGGTCAAAACGCTCCTTGAACCACAACCGCATATACTCTTTGTCGTAATTTTCGGGCTCTTCACCGGCTGCTATACGCTGTTCATAGGACTCACCCAACCAGTAGCGCGACGAATCCTGCGTATGAATTTCATCTATGAGCACTATCTCACCCTCTGGTGTCAGCCCAAACTCATACTTGGTGTCCACCAGCAGTAGTCCTGCCGCTTCGGCCTTTTCCTGCCCATATGCAAACAGCTTGAGGGCTATGTCGCTCACGTGCTCCCAGACCTCATCCTTCAAAAGCCCCTCGGTAATAGCCTCAGCTGGTGTGAGGTTTCGGTCGTGAACTTCGAACTTGGTTGTGGGGGTAAGAACAGGCTGGGGCAGTTTGTCATTCTTTTTTAGCCCATCGGGCAAGTGAAAGGTGCCGTAATCGCGCTGACCTTCCGAGTACGTGTGCCACAGAGAGGTGTTTGTCACGCCCGTTATGTAGCCGCGCACCACCATTTCTAGTGGGATGACTTCGTACTTTTTGCAGTACGCCACATTTGGGTCGGGGCAGGAAATGAGATGGTTGGGCACAATATGTTCGGTTTGGGCAAACCACCACGCGCTGGTTGCAGTAAGCAAAGCTCCCTTGTTCGGCACCAGCGCGAGTATGCGGTCAAACGCGCTGTAGCGGTCGCTCGCGACCAACATAAGCCAATCACCAAAGTCATACACATCACGCACCTTACCGTGGTACACCGCTTGGCACCCAGGCAATTTGAAATCCGTCCCCTCAAGAATATGTCCACTCATAATTATGTAGTATACAGAAAAATGAGCCGTGAGTCAGGCACAGATAAAAAAACAGGGTGGATTCTTTTTTATCAAGCCGGTTGTAGCAAATCGTAAACTACTGGAACAATTAAGTCTTTTCTGACTGTTGGACAAATTCTATCGAATGCAAGAACGTGCTTAGCGCTACCCAATATATGAACTGCTTCTAGCTGTAAGAACGGAAGGCTTGCTCCAGCATTACGATAGCTCAGGTAAAAGTCATGGTCCCCCTTAGCTTTTTCTAGCTCATCCTCAATTTCTTTCGCAACATCGTCAGCATTATTGGGCGCCAGATGTATCGAGATACAATCAATAAACATACTTCCGTCCGCCCGCAATAACGCTGCATTTGTCATCATTGCCCCAAGAGGATGCACAAAATGTCGATAGGTGCGATTCGAGAAAGATACATCTACTGAACCTTGCGTAAGTACGCCAGCTGGCTTCCACGTGCCAGGTCGTTGAAAATCGCCAAATATCCAGTCCGCTTCGAACTGCACTTGCTCTGGATGCCTTACCGTAGAAAAGGCAACCCCACGTATGCCACGTGGGTCAGTTCCTAATACATCGCGCAAGAATACCCCATCTCCTGCGCCGACATCAAGTACGGTGCAGCGGCCAACTGTCGGTTTCATGTTACTCATCAAGTCGAGGACATCAAGACCCTGTAACCCAGAAGAATAATCATCTATTCCGTTTGCATAGATATAAGAGGAGCCAGGATTAATGGTAGCTTCATATGCCTTCTCATAACTAGCTCTGCAACATTCATTGATGTGTTCCGATGTTATCATTGGTAAATATTATACAATAAATTTTCCAAATAATGAACTTGTTGCTACTTAATAGTTGTGCCGTTGAGACGATAAACCAAGAGCGCAATCATCGTTTCTATTTCGAAATGGTCCGTGCCGCTGACAACCGTAATATCGACACCAAAGATTAACTGTTGGCGGCAGACCCGCACATACGCTACAATGATAGGTAATGGAACAGGGAGCGGCAAAAAAACCTACCATTGGTATTGTCGGAGGCGGCCAACTCGGCCGCATGCTCACGCAGGCCGCCCTCCCATTCGGCTTAAACGTCGTGGTCGTTGACCCCGGCCAAAACTGCCCCGCACACCAGGTTGGCGCCGCCGAAATCACGGGTAATCTCTACGACCAAGCCGCCTTGCACGAACTGGCGAAACGAAGCAACGTCATAACCGTGGAAATTGAGCATCTCGACACGCTCGTACTAGAGGCCCTCGAAAAAGAAGGTGCCGTTATACATCCAGCCCCCGCCACTGTCCGGCTCATCCAGGACAAATACCTCCAAAAGGTCTTTTTGCGCGAACACTCCGTCCCGGTTGCCGATTTTACAGAGGTGAATTCCTCCCAGGATGCCGAAAATGCTCTCAAAGCATTCGACGGCAAAATGCTCCTCAAAACCCGTCACGGTGCGTACGACGGCCGTGGCAACATGGTCGTAAGTAGCCCGGCAGATATCAAAAAAGCCTTTGGACTATTTGATGGAAAGGCTCTTTACGCCGAACGCTTTGTGCCGTTTGAACGGGAACTGGCCGTCATGGTCGGCCGTAGCACCAGCGGGGATGTGCAGGCCTACCCGGTGGTACAGACAATACACGAGCGAAACATCTGCGTCGAAGTTCTGTCCCCCGCACCAGTTTCAAAGACGGTCGCACAAAAAGCCCACACCCTCGCCGTCACTGTCGCAAACCTCCTCAAAGGTGCCGGCATGTACGGCATAGAGATGTTCCTCACCCCGAGCGGGGAAGTGCTGGTAAACGAAATCGCTCCGCGCGTCCACAACAGCGGCCACCACACCATAGAGGGCAACCGTACTTCTCAGTTCGAGCAGCACATTCGCGCCATCACCGGTTTGCCGCTGGGCGACACGAGCCTGACTGCACCCGCCACCGTCATGGTGAACATCCTCGGTGAACGAAACGGCGAAACCCGGGTGAAAGGCCTCGGTGATGCGCTAGCCATCCCAGACGTACACGTGCACCTGTACGGCAAAAGCCCCACCAAAGTCGACCGCAAAATGGGCCATATCACCGCCACCGCAGACACACTGGAAACCGCCCGTAAACGCGCCCGTGACGCGCGGAAGGCGCTAGACATATGAATAGAATTAGAAATAAGAGATATGAGATAAGAGACAAGGGGGGAAATAAGGCTTACGAAGCAGGATTCCTATCTCTTAACTCTTACTCCTTATCCCTGCAAGACCAAAGGTTTTGCCATGGTTAAGCTTGTCGTCTGGGACTGGAATGGCACCATAATCGACGACGTCGGTATAACGGTACAGGCCGTCAATAGCGGTGTATTGCCTCTATTAAACCTCCCGGAAATGACCGTCAGTGAATATCAAAATGTATTTGAGGTGCCTATAATAAATAACTATCTAAACCTGGGGGTATCTGAGGCTGAATTTCATGAAAAAAGCGAAGCAATTAGTCAGGCATTTCACAGTCACTACGAGCCATTGGCGGCACGCGCCCACACGAGAAGAAATATTCGAAGCGCACTCTTGCGACTTCAACAAACTGGTGTCCAGTCAATAATACTCAGTAACCATACACTTGAGGGCATATACTTACAATTGGCTCGACTTGAGCTAGAAAAGTTCTTTGTAACGGTTTTAGCAAATGATGATATCGAGCAAGTTCATCACACCGGCAAACAGCACCGCGTAGAAAAATACCTTTCGCAATATTATTTCCAACCAGACGAAGTTGCTATCGTTGGTGACACTGCTGAAGAAATATCTATCGGTAAAAAACTGGGTCTGCACACAATAGCCGTAACGGGTGGTTTCAGTTCACGGGCGCGGCTTGTAGCAGCACAGCCTGAATATCTCGTTTCATCTGTCAAAGAAATCATAACTACATTGGAGGATATAGCATGAGAACTAGAGATAAGAGTTATGAGATAAGAGTTAAGAGTAAGCTCAAAATCCCGAAAACAGGATTCTTATCCCTTACCTCTTACTCCTTAACCCTAAGGAGCACTCCATGAGCACTCCTTTAGTAGGTATTATTATGGGGTCAGATAGCGACCTCGACATCATGAGCGAGGCAGCGAAAGTCCTCGATGAATTCGATGTGGCGTATGAAGTACGAGTCATTTCAGCGCATCGCACACCAGAAATTATGGCCGAGTACGCCATAGAAGCACCTGGTCGCGGGCTCAAGGTCATCATTGCCGGGGCGGGTGGTTCCGCTCACTTACCAGGCATGACGGCCTCACATACCTCATTGCCAGTACTTGCCGTGCCGGTCAAGCGCAAAGGGCACGACCACGAAGCCCTCTGGTCAAATGTGAAGATGCCCCCCGGCGTACCGCTCGCCACCATGCCCGAAAACGGTGCGCGCAACGCTGCACTTATGGCTATAGAAATTCTCGCTCTCAGCGACCACCACCTCGCCGAACACTACCAGTCATTCCGCCAGCACCTCCACGACAGTGTCGTCAAAGCTGACGCCGAACTCCAACAAAAAGGCTGGCAAAGCTACCTACAGGAACGGCATTAGCCAATGAACATATCGTCACGTACTCCAGACTCTTTTCCTAGCGCCCATTTTGTCGGTGCGGACTTTGACAATACCATCGCACTTACAGGGTCGAGGGTTGAGGAAGCATATGAACACGCAGTAGAAGCAGTCTTTGGCACTCAAGCGCTAGAGACATATAGGGCAGCTGGGGGGTTACATAATCGGGCTCCGATAGAAGTAGTGCGCCAGCTTGCACCAGAGTCAGCAGGAGAAGAGGAAAAATTGTTACTAAGCAAGCTTGACGGTGCAAAGTTGGATAAACTAATGAGTGAAATTGGGACTGAATGGCCAGAACCTACACGGGGTTTCATAGCTTTTGCACAAGCACTTCAGGCACGGCAAAAAGATGCACCTCCCATAAACAGCATTATTATCTCGTCTGGACACGCGCCGTTCATTGAGCGAACATTCGATGTGTGGGGAATTGCACAGCCAGATGATGTGCTCGCACAAGAAAAACTTGCTGACCTAGCGGAGCGCGATGATATCGCCCTACCCACAAAACCAAACGGCATCATTATGCTGTACGCATATAACGCCTGGAGAGCCTTACACCAGCTACCCAAAGCACAGACCATTGACTCAAAAGACACTCCGCGCATGATATACGCCGGTGATGACCCAGTGAAAGATGGCGAACTAGCAGTACAAAATGGCATTAGTTTTATGCTAATCCGTCCTGAACGCAGCACAGACATGGCAAGAGATTGCATTGCATTGTGGGCTCGGTCAATTAGCCCTTCTCGACAGATGAGTAATAGCAGTTGGTACGTCATTACCGGGGGACCGTCTACCGGCAAAACCACTCTTCTAGAGGAACTGGCTAAGCGCGGATACAAAACTATCCCAGAGGTTGCCAGAGTTGTGATAGATGAGGGAATTGCTGCAGGAAAAACCTTAGATGAAATTCGAGGAGACGAACAACTTTTCCAGGAGGAAGTAGCACGCCGTAAAGCAGACTTAGAAAAGCGGCTGCAACCTAACGACACACTTTTTTTGGACAGGGGCATGCAAGATACATTGGCCTACATGCGCATCTACGACTATCCAATTGCGCCATGGCTTCTACAATTATGTGAAGGTGCTCATTACAAAACAGTTTTTTTACTCGAACCAGTGGGTGATTTCACTCAGGATTACGCTCGAACAGAGGATGCTTTCACCCGGGAGAGACTGCAAAAGCTGCTCGAAATGGCGTATACTGAATATGGAATGGAACCTGTGAGGGTACCCGCCATGAGTCCGAGCAGTCGGGCTGATTTCATTTTGAGTAATATCAAAAAGAAGGAGATTTCATGAGCAAGCAAGCACCGACCTATGCACAAACAGGAGTTGACTATAGCGCGATGGATCCAGTGAAGGTCTTGGCGCAAAAATCCGCCGTATCGACCGCTCCAAATCTCCACGCATTTGGCGCGAGTGAAATCGGTGCCAGCCGCGGCGAATCTGCCTATGTGTGGGAAGAAGGTGACTGCTACCGCGCGCTTGTCATTGAGGGACTCGGCACCAAAAATCTTGTGGCCGATGCCATGCGTAGCGTCACCGGCAAAACATATTACGATGCACTTGCTCAAGACACAGTGGCCATGATTGTAAACGACCTCATTGTTGTCGGCGCGCTGCCACAAGTAGTTAATGCCTATTTCGCCCTCGGCGACGGCGCGTGGATGAACGACCGGGAGCGAGCAAGCGACCTTGTGCGCGGCTGGGCTGCAGCCTGCAACGCAATCGGTGCAGCGTGGGGCGGCGGCGAAACCCCAGCCCTCAAAGGCATCATTAATCCTGAAACCATCGACCTGGGTGGCTCGGCCGTCGGTATCATCAATCCCAAAGAACGGCTGGTGCTCGGCGACAAACTGGCCGAGGGTGACGCCATTATTTTGGTCGAAAGCAGCGGCATCCACGCAAACGGCATTTCGTTTGTCCGCCACCTGTATGAAAAAAATCCTAAGTTATATGAGACAGCACTGCCAAACGGCAAACTATTTGGTGAAGCAATCCTTACACCCACACACCTGTACGTACCGCTTGTGCGCAGCGTGCTCGAAGCGGGCATCGTGCCGCACTACATGGTCAACGTCACCGGACACGGTTGGCGCAAGCTCATGCGCGCCAACGCAGACTTTACATATGAGATTACTGAAATGGTACCGGCTCGGCCGGAGTTTGGGCTTATGCAAAAAGAATCTGGTGTGGACGACGCCGAAATGTACGGCAACTTCAACATGGGCGTGGGCTTTGCGTTGTTCGTTGCACCCGAACAGGCCGACCAGGTCATTGCGCTCGCAGAAGCCAACGGACTGAAAGCCATCAGGGGTGGCACGGTCAAACGGGGTGAAAAGCAGGTTGTCATTACGCCCAAAAACCTCACTTTCAAATCCGAAACACTGGAGGTGCGGTAGTGAAAAAAGCATGGCCCTCACTGCGCTGTCATGCTGAACTTATTTCAGTATCCATACGTCGAAATGCATCCTCTGTGGGAACATATGGATTCCGGGTCAAGCCCGGAATGACAGGGAATAGTAGAGTAACACTGGAGGTGCGGTAGTGAAAACCTACAGTGGTATAAACGCGTTATCCGTTTCTAAAGCACAAGGCTTGCTCAAACGACTGCAACGTGTCGACAAAAATGTGCGCAGCGTAAGCGCCGAGTTTGTACACTTTATTGATACAGACGCTACGCTGTCCGCGGCAGACGACGCCAAGCTCCAGCAGCTCCTCACCTACGACACGCCGTTTAGCGGCAACCGCACGGGCAGTGTGTATTTGGTAGTGCCGCGCCCAGGCACCATTTCGCCGTGGTCCAGTAAGGCGACCGATATTGCGCACAATGCCGGCCTCACTCACGTACATCGCATTGAGCGCGGCCTCGCGTACTACATAGACTCGGTCGAGCGCGAAAAAATTGCGCCGCTGCTGCATGACCGCATGACCGAAACCGTGCTTAGTTCACTCGAAGCCGCCGAGACACTCTTCGGTGAGCCGGAGCCCAAGCCGCTCATCATCATCGATGTGTTGAAGGGCGGCAAAGCAGCACTAGAAAAAGCCAATAGCGAACAAGGCCTTGCCCTCAGCGCCGACGAAATCGATTACCTAGTAGACGCGTACACCCAGCTTGGCCGCAACCCCAGCGACGCCGAACTGATGATGTTTGGCCAGGTCAATAGCGAGCACTGCCGCCACAAAGTCTTCAACGCCGACTGGGTAGTAGACGGCCGCAAGCAGCCAAAAAGTTTATTCAAAATGATTCGTAATACTTTTGAACTAGGCGGGGAAAACGTGCTGTCGGCATACTCAGACAATGCCGCCGTGCTGGCTGGCCCCACCGCTGGCCGATTTTTCCCTGACCCCGAGACACATGAGTACGCTTACACCACCGAACCAATCCACACCGTCATTAAGGTAGAAACACACAATCACCCTACCGCCATTGCACCGTTCCCTGGTGCAGCCACTGGCACAGGCGGCGAAATCCGTGACGAAGGCGCCACCGGCCGTGGCGCCAAACCCAAGATGGGACTAGCCGGATTTAGCGTCTCGAACCTTCACCTGCCCGACGCTCCGCAGCCGTGGGAAAAACCATACGGCAAACCCGACCGTATTACCTCACCGCTGGGGATTATGCTAGATGCACCACTCGGCGGCGCCGCCTTTGCCAACGAATTTGGCCGCCCCAACCTCGCTGGCTACTTCCGCACCTACGAACAACACGACGGCCACGAAGTCCGCGGCTATCATAAACCAATCATGATTGCCGGGGGTTTAGGCAACATCCGTAATCAGCACGTTCAAAAGGGCAAGCTCCGTCCGGGCGACAAAATTATCATTCTCGGCGGGCCAGCCATGCTCATCGGCCTCGGCGGGGGTGCAGCCAGCAGTATGCAAACTGGCGCCAGCCACGCTGACCTTGACTTTGCCAGTGTCCAGCGGGGCAACGGCGAAATGGAACGTCGGGCACAGGAAGTCATCGACACTTGCTGGGCGAGCGGCGAACAAAACCCAATCGTCATGATTCACGACATTGGCGCTGGCGGCTACTGTAATGCCGTACCAGAACTAGTTCACGATGCCGGCCTCGGCGCCCGCGTCGAACTGCGCGACATCGCCAACGCCGACCCTGGCATGTCACCCATGGAAATCTGGTGCAACGAAGCCCAGGAACGCTACGTCATCGGCCTCCGTTCCAAAGATGTTGACCGTTTTGCGGCCATGTGCGAACGCGAGCGTTGCCCGTATACGGTCATTGGCACAGCCGTGGACGAAGACCGCCTCGTTGTACACGACCACTTGCTCGGCAACAACACAGTCGACCTCCCCATGAGCACCCTCTTTGGCAAACCGCCCAAAATGACCCGCGAATTCACCCGAGATTCGAGTTCTGTCATCTTGAGCGAAGCCGCAGGCGCAGTCGAAAGATCTTCTCAAAACAACGAACGGGACGATTCTTCGACTTCGCTCGGAATGACACCAAATGAAGGCTGGTTGGATAATATTGACATCGCAGAAGCCGTGCAGCGCGTTTTGCACATGCCCAGTGTGGGAAGTAAAAAATTTCTCATTACCATCGGCGACCGCAGCATTACCGGCCTGGTCGCGCGCGACCAAATGATTGGACCATGGCAGGTTCCAGTCAGTGATGCTGCCGTCACGGCCGCAGCTTTTGATACCACCGCCGGTGAAGCCATGGCCATGGGCGAACGCCCACCCATCGCCGTCACGGACGCTCCCGCCTCTGGGCGCATGGCCATCGCCGAAACCATTACTAATATGCTCGCAGCCGACATCAAAAAACTCAGTGACATCAAACTATCCGCCAACTGGATGGCAGCCGTCGGCCACGAGCGCGGCGACGAAGAGCTGTACAATACGGTGCACGCCGTGGGTGAGGCATTTTGCCCCGCGCTTGGCCTCACCATACCAGTCGGCAAAGACTCTTTGAGCATGCGTTCCACGTGGAGTGAAAACGGCG
>JBASZU010000091.1:0-6467 GCA_049661165.1 Saccharimonadales bacterium (SeqCode) | reverse complement strand
CAGCTCCCATTCCCATACCGATGCCAATCTTTCATCGCAAACCACCGCAGAAACGGTCGCGGTCAGCCCCGTCGATAGGCTGACTTCTTTTGATGTTGCCGCAAACATTGCTAAAACCGTCAACCTTCCCGAACGCACCCCCATCGCAAACCAGGCGCAGAGTGCTCGTGTTGCGGTGGTTGTGAGTGCTAGTGACACGAGTGTCGCTGCAAAACCCCAGGTTATTACGGCCGGTCTCAAGAGCTGGCGCGATATAGCCGAATACACCGTTGCTGCCGGGGAAAATGTGCCTGCCGTCGCACAGAAATTTGGTATCACCTCCGAAAGTGTTCGCTGGTCAAACGGTCTCAGTGGCGATAGTGTTACTCCTGGCACAAAGCTCATAATTCCTCCGGTAAGCGGCCTCGTCTACACCGTTAAAACTGGAGACACACCGCAAAGTGTGGCTACGGCCTACCATACGTCTGCAGAAAAAATTGTTCAGGACAATGACGCCGAAAACGGCCTGCCCGTCGGTAAGCGTATTTTGGTGCGCGACGGAAAAATTATACCGGTTGTAACGCGTACCTACGCGAATGCAACTTCCGTATATGCAGCTAGCTTTTCACCTCGCTACGGCGCAAATGGCTACGACTTTGGGTGGTGCACATACTATGCTGCTGCTCGTTCCGGTGCGCCTGGTAACTGGGGTAATGCAAATACGTGGGCGTACTACGCACGGCTAAGCGGTTGGCGCGTCAGTTCAGTCCCCACAGCCGGCGCTATTTTCCAGACACCAGCTGGTTGGGCGGGGCACGTTGGCATCGTCGAGGAAGTGTACGATAACGGCACTATGAAAGTTAGTGACATGAACGGCTTTGCCGGCTTCGGCCGGGTCGGCTATGCGGTTGTTTCAGTCGGAGCCTACCCTAACTATATTACGCGCAATTAGCCTACCTCTGTTATAATACCCTCTGTGAAGTTTATAGACATAGCTGAAGTACGAGTTGTAGCGGGCGACGGTGGCAATGGCCGAACCAGTTTTCGTAAAGAAAAATTCGTTGACCGAGGTGGACCCGACGGTGGCGACGGCGGCAAGGGCGGCGATATTATTTTTGTGGCCAGCCGCAATCAAAACACGCTCATGGACTTTCGTTATCACCGCGAACTCACGGCTGAACGTGGGGGTGACGGCGGCAAGACACGCAAGCATGGACGGGGCGGCAAAGACCTTCGAGTCGCTGTGCCAGTAGGTACGATTGTGTCTGAGGACGGTAGAGAACTCGTGGATTTGTCGCAAGATGGACAAGAAGCGGTGATTGCCGCGGGTGGCCGCGGTGGGTATGGTAACGCCCACTTTGTGAGTAGTGTTAGGCAGGCGCCAAAATTTGCCGAGCCAGGTGGCGAGGGCGAAGCGCGTAATCTTCGGCTTGAACTCAAACTTATCGCCGATGTCGGGCTGGTGGGTCTGCCAAATGCCGGCAAATCTACGCTATTGTCGGTGGTGAGCAACGCGCGCCCAGAGATAGCCGACTACCCATTCACGACGCTTACACCGAACCTTGGAGTTGCTGACCTGCCGGGCGCGGGAAGCATGTTAATTGCTGATATCCCGGGGCTTATAGAGGGTGCTGCCGAGGGCAAAGGCTTGGGCGACGAATTTCTCCGGCACGTTGAACGCACGGCAGTCCTCCTTCATTTGGTTGATGCAACGAGTAATGACATTGTTGCAGATTACAGAACCATCGAGAATGAAGTGAAAGCCTACTCTGTAGATTTGTCATCCCGGACGAAAATAGTTGTTCTTACCAAGGTTGACCTTAGTCTGCCTGAGCTCGTTATTGAAGCCGAAAAGGCGCTAGCCAAAGTAACTCCTAAGGGTACGCAAATATTTGCAATATCGTCGCAAGCGCACCAGGGAACTAAAGAATTATTGTATGCAACGCTCAAACTCGTGCAGAAGGAGCGAGCTATAGCCGCAGATGCCGTCAAAGACGCTGAAGAAGCTCTGCCTGTGCTTCGCCTGACAACCACAGATAAATGGACGGTTGAAAAAACCGAAAACGGCTACAAAGCATTTGGCGGACGTATCGACAAGTTTGCTGCCCGTACCGACTTTACGAACGAAGAATCAGTTCGGCGCTTCCGTGATATCTTGAAGAAAATGGGTGTCCTGCACGCATTGTCCCGCAAGGGCGCCAAACCTGGCGATACGGTGCGCTTCATAACAGGTGAAATCGAGTTTTAGTTGGATCCGTAAGGCTAATACCGAAGTCCAATGTGTAAGTTTGGTATATACTCGGATGGCGACGTGATAGACTGAAGACGTGAGCGAGCAGACTTTTTTTTGGTATGACCTTGAGACATCTGGTATAAACCCGCGTGAGGATCGAGTGATGCAGTTTGCCGGGCAACGCACTGACCTGCATCTGGAACCCATAGGCGAACCAGTCAACATCCTTATTCGCCTCAACGAAGATATCTTGCCCGAACCCGACGCAGTGCTCTTAACCGGCATAACACCTCAGCAAACCCTAGCCGATGGTGTTACTGAGCTTGAATTCTTACAGGTTTTTTACGACATCGTCGCAACTGAAGGTACCATATTTGTTGGCTTCAATAGTATTCGCTTCGACGATGAGTTTATGCGTTACCTCAACTACCGAAATTTCTATGACCCGTATGAATGGCAGTGGAAGGGAGGGCGGAGTCGTTGGGATTTGCTGGATGTTGTACGCATGACGCGGGCACTGCGACCAGAAGGTCTGCAGTGGCCGATTGTTGATGGCAAGCCGGGAAACCGTCTGGAGATGCTTACCAAGGCTAACGGTATTGAACACAGTAATGCTCATGACGCACTTGCAGACGTAACTGCTAGCATAGCACTTGCCAGACTTATTCAGACACACCAGCCAAAGCTGTTCCAGTGGTTGCTAGAGTATCGCGATAAATCTAAAGTGAAGCAGCTTGTCGAGTCGAAGGAGCCATTTGTGTATAGTAGCGGTAAATACGACGCAGAGTTCGATAAGACGACCGTTGCTGTACAGCTTTGTGAGCACCCGAAAAAACAGGGCTCACTAGTCTATGATTTGCGCTATGACCCAACACCGTTTCTCGATATGGATACCAAGACGCTCGCAGAGCGTTGGCGTTGGACGAGAGAGCCAAATGCGCCAGCACGATTGCCAGTCAAAACCATGCAGTACAACCGCTGCCCTGCTGTTGCGCCGCTGAGTGTGCTTGACGCGGCTTCACAGGATAGGATTCAGTTACGTCACGAAACTGCAGCAGCGAACCATAAAACTCTTTTAAAACACCCAGAGTTTGTCGCTGCCGTTCACGGGGCACTTGCCATACTCGATGCCGAACAAAATACTCGACAAAAAACTTCGAAGCATGCTGTCGATGCTCGCCTGTACGACGGTTTTTTTGACAGTCACGACGGAAACTTACTCGGTGTCGTGCGCGCTGCGAAGCCGCAGGAGCTCACGCCAAAGCTGGCGGCTCGTTTTCACGACGAACGCCTCAGAGACCTGTTCCCACTGTTCAAGGCGCGCAATTACCCGCGCAGCCTGACTGACGAAGAACGCACGGCTTGGGAGGCGCACAGACATCACATTCTGCTTGATGGTGGTGAAAACAGCCGATTGAGCAAATTTATGCACCGTATGGGTGAGTGCATACAGGAAAACCCGACGACAGAACAGCAGTACCTGCTTGAAGAGTTGCAGCTGTATGCCGAAAGTATCTTTCCATCGCTTGAAGGTTGAAGCTTGCCGCAAAGCGAATGGTTGTGCGTTCAGATTATCGTCACTTGCGATTGTCGGTGTGTAGAGTGATAGACTCGGCCTTGTAAGCGAAGATGGAAGTACTGGAGAAAACTGTGTATGCTCAAGCAGGAATTGAGAAGTAGCATGATGCTGTCGGATGGCGCGAACTACCTCATAGAGCAGCCAAAATGCCAGCACACAAGCCGCCAAACTAAACCAAACCTTGTATTCTGGTTGGTAATTTGTCCCAGGAACTTGCCCGAGTACGACTGTTTCTTCTATAGACACCGTGCCTCACCTCAGTTATGTGAAGAGCATTGTATCACAAAATTACATAATATTCAACACTATTATGTAAAATGTTTATGCTTTCGGTGTTCGCTTAGTTTTTCTTCTGTTATTGAATGCAGCGAGCCTCTCTCTGTTCATCAGTGATATAAAAGTGGCCATGAAAAACAGGCTAACTCCCAGTGATACTTGCCAGATGGCAGCATGATTCCAGGCTAAAAACGCAGCAAGAACAAATAGAGCAATAGCAACAATGTCGTATGCCCATTGTGCCACAACATGCTTCGGAAATAGTTTCTGGACAACAGTGCCGCCATGCGTGAGAACGTATTCACGTAAGTCTCGTGCCCACTTATTGTGGATGCTGAGGAGGCCAAGCCCGCCGATAAAGAGTGGCAATCCACCTGGTCCAGGCAGCCACCCGGTGAGCGCAGACGCAACGATGAGCAAATAGCCTGCCGTATCTACTAAAATTCTATTTTCCCGCCATTTCATATAGTCTGTATTGTACCGGACGGCACTGGAAAAAAGTAGCATGTCCGAGTATACTGGTTGTCTTATGCATGATGAAATTGTGGTCAAAGGTGCTCGGGAGCACAACCTAAAAAATATTGACGTGACCCTGCCGCGCGAGAAGCTGGTGGTTATAACGGGGCTCAGCGGCTCCGGTAAATCGAGCTTGGCGTTCGACACCATTTACGCCGAAGGACAGCGCCGCTATGTTGAGTCGCTGTCAGCCTACGCTCGGCAGTTTTTGGGGCTGATGGAAAAGCCCGATGTCGACCAAATAGACGGACTCAGTCCGGCGATTTCTATCGACCAAAAATCGACCTCACGGAACCCACGTAGCACCGTAGCCACCGTGACCGAAATATACGATTATTTACGCCTGTTGTTTGCGCGCATTGGCGTGCCGCACTGTCCGGTGTGCGGGAAGCCCGTTGCGCGGCAGACTACGGCGAACATTGTTGACCAAGTTATGCTTTCGCCGGAAGGGGCGCGGCTCATGATACTCGCGCCAATCGTTATAGACAAAAAGGGGCAGTTCGAGCATATCCCCGAGCAGTATCAACGCGCTGGTTTTGCCCGTGTGCGGGTAGACGGCATTGTATATGCTCTAGACGAATTTCCGGAGCTTGATAAAAACATCCGCCACACCATACAGGTCGTGGTTGACCGCCTGGTAAACGACGAAGCCTCACGTACGCGCCTCGCGCAAAGCGTCGAGCAGGCGCTCGATATTGCTGAGGGCAAGCTGGCTGTACTAAACGCCGACAGCGATGAGCTGCAAACCTATAGCCTTATGTACGCCTGCATAGACCATCCCGAAGTGGCTATACCAGAGCTCGAACCGCGCACGTTTAGCTTCAATAGCCCGCATGGGGCATGCCCAACCTGCACTGGTCTGGGGAGCCGCTTGGTTGTTGACCCGGAGCTGGTCATTCCAAATGGTCGTCTCACCATTGCCGAAGGGGCAATTCGTCCGTACAACCGAATCAATATGGATAACTGGTACGTGCGCAAACTTCAGGCGGTGGGTGACAAGCATGGGTTTACGCTCCACGAACCGACGGCACAGATTTCTGAGGCCAATCTTCACCGCATTTTGTACGGCACCGGAGACGAAATATACAAAGTTTCACTTGGACACGGCCGCGCCTTCAACTCCACGTATGAGGGGGTGATTCCAAACCTAGAGCGCCGGCACAAAGAAACCGAAAGTGATTTTATGCGCCGAGATATTGAACGCTTTATGCAGGAAAAGCCGTGTGCGGCCTGCGAGGGGCGGCGGCTCAAGTCCGAAGTTTTGGCAGTGACCATTGCCGGCCAGTCTATTATGGACATATGCGAGCTTTCCATCGATGATGCGCTCGATTACTTCAAGCACCTCCAGCTGAATGAGCTTGAAATGAAAATTGCCAAGCTGGTACTAAAAGAAATCTCAGCTCGTTTGCAGTTTCTGCAAGATGTTGGGTTGAATTATCTCACGCTGCTCCGTTCGGCCACGACGCTTTCTGGCGGTGAGGCACAGCGTATCCGGCTTGCAACGCAAATCGGCTCCGGGCTCATGGGTGTGCTCTATGTACTAGACGAACCGAGTATTGGCCTGCACCAGCGCGACAACGGCCGGCTTATCACGACACTCAAACGGCTACGCGACCTCGGCAATACCGTGCTGGTGGTTGAGCACGACGAAGACACCATACGCACCGCTGACTATTTGCTCGACATCGGTCCGGGCGCAGGTATACACGGTGGCCATGTAGTCGCGCACGGTACGCCTGCGGACGTCGAAAAGACCCCAGGCAGCATTACTGGCCAGTATCTTTCAGGTGTCAAGAAAATTGCCGTGCCAGCCAAACGCCGAAAGGGGAACGGCAAAACCATTTCCATCATCGGCGCGCGCGAAAACAATTTACAGAACGTGAC
>JBASZU010000090.1:0-12587 GCA_049661165.1 Saccharimonadales bacterium (SeqCode) | reverse complement strand
CCTTTGCGCAGCCGTTAGATGACTCATGTTAATCCTTTCCTGATTACATGCTTAGTTTAACGGTTGCGTTTGATGTTAGCAGTTCCGGATGAACCGAATTACCTCGGCGTTTGGTATACCGTCTACGTCTTGAAACCTTGGCTCACCCTGGATGGCGGCTTGCAGGGCAAGCCCAAATGTACCATGACTGGCTATGAGAATATTTTCGTACGGAAGCGAGCTTACAAACGTCAATGTTTCATGGGCGCGTGCGAGTACAGCAGCGAGCGTTTCCACGCCGTCAAGGTCATCTATATGCGATTCGGTATCCCACGGGGTACCTTCCAATTTACCGTACGTCCGCTCTATTACTAGTGGGTTAAAGATAATCGTATCTGCCGGAAAGCCGATTTCTTGTGCCACAATATGCGCTGTTTCATGCGCTCGGCTCAGAGGAGATGACACAATGCAATCTATGGCGAGGCCATGGGCATTTTTTCCTGCCACCCTTGCCTGCGAACGTCCTTTTGCCGTCAGTGGTGTGTCGGTGTGGCCGGCTAATATTTTTTGCTTATTCAGCACACTCTGTCCGTGGCGTATAAAGTAGAGTCGCTTCATTTTCCTTGCCCTTTCCAGAGCAGCTTTATATAACTCAGAGTTAAGGTAGATAGCCCAAAGCCCAAAACAGGAACAAGCGCATTTAGCCACGGATTTACGTGAATGACGAAATGCAAGTAGGCAACCACACACAGGTAGGTTAGTAGCATAATGGCACCGCGTCGTACCCAGCTGGTTTCCCATGCCTTCTCTGCCTCAACTTTCTTGTTTCTGGCCTCGAGTGCTGCAACTCGTACTTCCAGTGACGTATCTTTCATGCGTATAATTATAGTATATGAAAATAGATTTGCCGGGGGATTTGTCCTGCAGCCTACACGACTTTACTTGTTAACTTGCACTTTGACGCATTTGACCAGCACGAAGTAGATCTATCCAGTTCCGGGTTGCGTATTTGTATGGAAAGTTGTATATTATGACTCGTGTCATCAAAACAAATAGGATCAAGTTCAATAGATATGCCCGGCGCTCCTCCGGGAGCTCAACATGCGCCGATTGGCGAAAAAAGGCAGACTGTAGGTAAGTGGCTGCGCGATATTACGGTTGGCGCAATTGTTCTCTCGGCTGCAGGATGTAGTTCTTCGCCGTCTGTTGGTGCCGAAAGTCTGGCTACCCAGGGGAGTCAAACGCAAGCGGCCGCGCCACGGACCCCAGGTAGTGGAACGACGCAAGGGACGCCAGGAGTCGAGACGGCGCACGGAAGCTTGTCCATAACGCGCCAGGAAAGGTTTGCCGAACTCCCAAAAGAGACGCTCGATGAGTTGGAGAGGGTATTCGGCGGGCTAGATAAAATAAAGAAGGGGACTGAGCTTAAAGATCCCGCAGAGCTACCTGGCGTGGGCATAGAAACAACGCCTGCCGAACGTGAGGCACTAAAACGCGCGCGTGTTGATATCGTTCGGCGTAGCCCGACAGGATCGTGGGAGGTTGTTTGCAACGGCTTGCTTACGAGTGACGGTATAGTTGTGACGGCGGCGCATTGTCTTGGGATTCAACCCGGCGAACCGATGGGCAGGGCTACTTTCGGCATGGCCGCCCATGACATTACAAAACAGCTCGGTAGCTTTCCAGTAGCCGTACGGCGAGAGAGTCAAATTATTCCCGTCGGAAATGCTTATGCAGCCAAGCAGGATGGTCTTAGTACAGACGTAGCGGTTCTGACTCTGGATGGTAAAGATTTGCCCTTGGCGGCAATAGGTTACCCGTACCAAAAAAGACTGAAAAATCCACCAGTTCCAGGAAGTAGCGTCTATATTATGTCGACAAATGGTTCTTCACCAGACTCCGTGGAAGCAACCGGTCAATATCTTGGCAAGGCAGAAGCGTATATGGGCGGAGGATATCTAGACTTCGTGGGATTCAAGACAAAAGTTGGCTCCCCAGATCCGTGTATGCCAGGCGCCAGTGGCGCCGCGGCGGTAGCAAGCGGTAGCGTGTTTGGCCCATCCAGTATTCGCTTGTCCTTCGAGGGAGAAAATGTCACCAATGAAGTAGTGCAGCGTACGATATTTGAAAAAAATACGGGCGTTAACACCGCTGGTTTCGACGTTCTGTGCGCTTACGCCGCGGCCGATTCTCCGGGGGCGGCATATGACCTGCTGCTAGGGGCAGCCGCCTCTCGCTAACGTTCTCCACCAGTCGTCATTGGCGAGGGTTCGTGTGCTGCGGTCAAACAACCTTGCGGGCATGACCCAGTGCAGCGTTCTAACCTACAAACTAAAAAAGATATTCTGCATGAATCTGTGAGCTATCTCATTGACAAGAATTTGAATTATGCTTATGCTTCAGACTATGGGTTAGTAAAATAAAAGCATAAACGCATCTGCGTAAAAAATGATAGGAGAATAAGATGAAAATAAAACAACTAAATCAACGGGGCTTTAGCCATCACTTGCTCATACCTCTTCTAGTGTTCCTCGTTGTTGGTGGCATTGGAGCCCACCTCGTACTTAAGTCTCGAGCGGCAGGGTGTACGTCATACCAATACAGTCGTGGCTCAAGTGGCACTTGCGTGAAATATATCCAGACGCTCGCAAACTGGCAGGGGCGGCTAGCTTTAGTTGTCGATGGTGCTTTTGGTCCTGCAACAGAGGCAGGAGTTAAGGCTGTTCAGACAAAAGGCGGCCTGAAGGCAGATGGAATTGTTGGTCCTCAAACCTGGGGCTATCTGTGCTCTCAAAATACCCCATCTTCCATCCATTCGACGGCTGCGTTCCCACTCGCAACCGCCCAGGCAGCCGGCTGTACGGCAGAACAAATTGCAAAAGTGTGGACAGTGGGTACTACCACGACAACTCCTACTCCAACACCTACTCCAACCCCTACTCCAACACCTACGCCAACAAGTAGTTCAGCCGCCTCCATAGCCCAAGCCATTCTGGCATCCGGAAGAGTTACGTATAACGGCTATCCGCTCGCAGAACAAGCTATGAGATCGGCCGCAAAAGGACAACGTTCGGTCGTCGAAGCGACGCGCTGCGGTAATACAGGAGGAGTGACAGGTGTCTATCTAAACGCGAATATGCTCCAGGATATACTAATATTAACAAAGCAATACACTCTTAATATCACAACACTTTCAAATGGCTGCCATAGCACAGGTTCGTACCACTACAAGGGTAGGGCGTTTGACGTGAACTATATCAATGGCATCCACTATGGGAATAATAGTATTAGCAAGAGCATGGCTGGCTATGCCGTGAAAAACTTGTTATCTGGGTCGAAGCTGTATCAGAGACAGTGCATATCATCCCCCCCTTATGGCACTGCGGCAGTAGCCTACTTGTCGGGCGATACGTGTAGTCACCAGCACGTTTGGTATGTAAACTAGGTTTCTTTCAGACCGGGGGAACCATTCGGGGCTGTTGATGAGTGGTTCTGTTTCTGGGTGATTCTCTCGAGAAGAAATGTGAGGGTTTGGTTCAGCTCGGATGGTAGAATGGTAGCATGAAAATAGACTTGCCGGGTGGGCGGTATGTGGTGGCGGTGAGCGGGGGAGTGGACTCGGTGGTGCTTTTGCACATGTTGGCAGGGCAAAGGGCAAAGGGCAAAGGGCAAAGCAGAACAAACTCAACCCTCAACCCTCAACCCTCAGCCTTAATTATTGCGCACTTCGACCACGGCATTCGGTCAGATTCTGTCGAGGACCGAAAGCTTGTACAAAAACTGGCCAAACAGTACGGGCTGCCTTTCGTGTATGACCGAGCTGAGTTGGGGGCGGGAGCGAGTGAGGCGACTGCCCGGGAAGCACGTTATGCGTTTCTCGCAAAAGTAAAGCAGGCGACGGGCGCCGATGCGATCATCACAGCCCACCACGAAGACGACGTGCTAGAAACCATCATCATCAACTGGCTACGCGGAACAAAAAGCAGGGGTCTTAGCTCGCTACGTTCAAGTCGTGACATGTTACGCCCTTTACTTGGGATGACCAAAAAACAGATACGAGCTTATGCTCATTCGTACAATTTGGTGTGGCGCGAAGACAGCACAAACGCTGACGAAACGTATTTGCGCAACTACATCCGTAAGCACGCTGTAACGAAACTAGACCAAAAAGCCCGCATAAAACTGCTAGAACACAGTGCAAAGGCGGCTGAACTGAATGATGCTATCACGGATCTTGTGGGAGAATATTTGCAGCGGCATACCACGCCCCATAGCATTGACCGTTTAGCGTACCGGGAACTACCAAAAGAGGTAGCGCGGGAAGTACTGGCAGAATGGCTGCGCCGAAACACGTCCATTGGAGTGACAACCAAACTTATTCTACGACTCGACACTGCCGTCCGCAGCGGCCGCACTGGCTCGCAAGCCGATATCGCAAAAGGCAACTCAATTCTGTTGAATCGAAACGAAGCATTGCTGCAATAATCGATCTAATTTTCACTATTCTCAAAATGTGTACAGACGTACGTAAGTTGAGAATGAAATACTCGAGATACAACTCGTAATATCAATTCGCGGTAAAGTCTACCCCTGTTATTATTTGCATCCCAGGTGAAAAACGTCGAAATATGGTGCAATCTGTTGTATACTGTCTGGCACATGGAGACAAAATCACCTCGCACAAGTGGTAAGCGGCCTGCGGGCAAGCGTACCGGGAAAAATATTGGCTTTATTGCCCTTATTTCATTATTTGTTCTGATAGGAATCTCGGCCATGAATCAGCCGACGAACCTAAAAATCGTTCCTATATCGCAAGTTGTTCAAGACGCAAATGCCGGGAAGTACGAAGCTATAGAAGTCCAGGGGCAGCAACTTACCATCACAAAAAAGGGTGATAAAAAACCAACTCTGAAGTCGACGCTTGAGGATGGTTCAACGACGGCCGACGAAGGCATAAAGAAAGAAAAAGTGAAGGTAACGGCAAAGCCATCCAGCTCGACCACATCGAGTGTCATAGGTTTTGGTTTGACAACTATTGTCCCGGTGTTGCTTATCGGTGCATTACTGTTTTGGATGATGCGCAGCGCACAAGGGCAGGGCAATCAAGCCTTGAGCTTTGGCAAGTCCCGCGCCCGTTTGTACGGTAACGAAAAGGACAAGATTACCTTTAAGACTATTGCTGGTCAGGCTGAAGCAAAACAAGACCTTGAAGAAGTAGTTGAGTTTTTGAAATTCCCGAAAAAGTTCGAGACACTCGGCGCGCGCATACCCAAAGGAGTTCTGCTTGTCGGTCCTCCTGGTACAGGTAAGACTATGCTGGCTCGCGCTGTTGCTGGTGAGGCGGGAGTGCCGTTTTTCAGTATTTCCGGTTCGGAATTTGTTGAAATGTTTGTCGGTGTTGGTGCATCACGCGTCCGTGATTTGTTTGCAAAGGCTAAGAAAAATGCACCTTGCATTATCTTTGTCGACGAAATTGATGCAGTCGGTCGTCGGCGAGGCAGCGGGATGGGCGGCGGACATGATGAGCGCGAGCAGACTTTAAATCAAATTCTTGTAGAAATGGATGGGTTCGAACAGGGGCAGAACGTTATTGTTCTGGCGGCTACGAACCGAGCCGACGTGCTGGATCCAGCGTTGCTTCGACCGGGTCGCTTTGACCGCCGAGTGGGGATTGGGCTGCCTGACCGTCCGGATAGGCTTGCCATACTCAAAATTCATTTCGAGAAAAAACCGCTCGCCAAGGATGTTGATCTCGATGCCCTGGCTGCCAAAACTGCCGGATCATCTGGCGCTGACCTGGCAAATATAGCAAACGAATCAGCTATTATTGCCGCTCGCAACAACCATGGCCAGATTACGCAGGGCGATGTAACCGAAGCTTTTGAGCGTGTTGCCATAGGCCCTGAACGCAAGAGCAAGGTTATGAATGACCACGAAAAGGAGCTCACCGCATACCACGAAGCTGGACATGCTATAGTCGGCCATGTACTGCCGGATAGCGATGTGGTTCATAAGGTAACCATTATTCCGCGTGGCGGAACAGGCGGTGTGACGTGGTTTATTCCGCCAGAAGACAAAAGCTACCACAGTATACTTGAGTACAAAGACATCCTTGCGCGTATGCTTGGGGGTAGGATTGCTGAAGAGGTCAAATACGGACACGACCGAGTGACAACCGGCGCGGGCAATGACCTCCAAAAAGCCGCCGAACTGGCGCGTGAAATGGTAACGCAGCAGGGCATGGGCAAAAAACTGCGCGACCAGGTTTTCCATGTCGAAGAAGGCATCATGATGGAGCGCATAATGCATGAGCGCGAATATTCTGACGAAACAGCAAAAGTCATCGACGACGAAGTAGAGGCGCTTATAACTGAGGCGGCCAACCGCGCCCGTGCCGTCATTAAGGCAAATCTACACCAGCTCGAAAAGCTCAAAGATGCCCTGCTTGAAAAAGAAACCGTTGAAGCCGAAGAAGTGAGTCGACTTTTTGAAGGCTCGCAGCTTCCGAAAGCTGCTGCGCTGTACTAGTTTTTTGTCAAGTTTGATCCACCGTGCCATATCCGACAGGTTTGTCGACCTGGCAAATCTAGTAAATTGAGTGGCTCATAGGGAATCCCTAGGCTATACTACATAGTAATTCATGCAGTTTTCGACACCACGCCGTCGCACACGAATTAGCTTCAGCAATGCTGCGCTATTGCTGGTGGGCACGGCTATGCTTGCACAAGTGCTTGGCTTTTTCCGGACGAAACTCGTTAATGCCAACTTCAATAGCATTCCTGGTGGCATTCAAATTCCACCCGACCAAAACGCCGGCGTGTATTTCGCCGCCTTTGTCCTGCCTGATTTCTTTTTCTTCACGATAGCAGCAGGTGCGCTTGGTGTGGCATTTATGCCATATCTTTCCGACAGGCTGGCGAAAGGTGACCGTAAATCGGTGTGGGAGTTGTCGAGTAGTCTTATAAATTTCCTCAGCATATTTTTGTTTGTGGTGGGTTTGGTTATGTTCGTCTTTGCAGATGTACTGGCTCGCCAGGTTGCTCACGGCTATACACCTGAGCAACTCCATAATGTCGCAACTATGATGCGGATATTGGCGCTCAACCCGTTGTTTTTCACGATATCGGGTATAGTGGCAGCGGTGCAGCAGGTATTTGGACGCTTCTTTTTCTATGCAATTGCGCCGTTATTTTACAACCTCAGCATCATTGCCAGTATTTACATATTCAAGGGGAATATCGGAATTGTTGGTCTTGCTATTGGTGCGGCATGTGGTGCCCTGCTGCAGCTTGTTGTTATTTTGCTTGGTTCGTATGGCCTAGGGTTTACCTGGAAACCGAAAATACATAAAACTGCCGATTTTCGCAGCATGATTCGACAGCTCCCGCCTCGTTCGCTCGACCAGGGACTCGACCAGGTGCAAAACATGGTAGAAACAAACTTGGCGTCGAGCCCTGCTCTGGGCGGCGCAACGGCGGTCGGCAACTACAACACGGCTTATGTGCTGCATACGGCACCAATTCTGCTCATAGGCACCGCAATTTCAACCGCAGTTTTCCCGCGTCTCAATGCCCGTCTCAGTCAAGGACGACCTGACTTATTCAGACAGGATTTTCTACGGACGCTTCGGCTGATGATATGGATTACCATGCCGGTGGTGGTGGTGAGTTTCTTTGCGCGAGGTTACCTGGCTCGCCTAATATTTACTCGAAATTCTCAAGAAATTGGCATTATATTTGGCGCTCTGTGTGTTGCTATATTGTTTCGGACTATGTTTGCGCTGGTATCGCGCTGGTTTTATGCCCAGAAAGACACACGGACGCCCCTGCTCGTTTCAGTTTTCGTCATTGCACTCAATGTGGTGCTGGCGTACTCGCTGTCTAGGCCTGATAGTTACGGCGTAGAGGGCTTGGCGATTGCTCAATCTATTGTGGCGGCAGTGGAGGTGCTGGTTTTGGGTGCAATCATGCTGAAGCGCGACCGGAAACTATTTGATGGTGAGTTTTGGAGTGGGGTTCTGCGTATTGTTTCGGTAACGGGCTTTAGTTTGGTGGCAGGATTCACGGCGGTACAGTTTTGGCCACTCATGACGGCAGATACCGGTTTAACGTTGCTGTTTAAGCTTTCGGCCATCGCCGGAGTGACAATCGCCACGCACGTCGCAGTTTCGGGACTTTTTGGCCTCAGCGAAGCTCGGCAATTATTCGCATGGTTCAAGCGTGTAATCCTCAAGCCAATAAAAATAGAATATTAAAACATCGTCACCTCTGTTATACTGGGCAGAGTTAAGAGTTAAGAGTTAAGAGTTTTTCTGTGAATCAAGTACACATGCGCAATTTCTGCATAATAGCTCACATAGATCACTCCCGAGGCACCCGTTTCGGGTTTTTCGACGCACCAGCAAAAAGGCGTGACTTTGTGTCGGGCTGCTCTTCCTGGTCGGAGGAGGCATAGTGGACCAATCGCATATTAGAAACTTCTGTATTATTGCACATATAGATCACGGGAAGTCGACACTGGCTGACCGCTTGCTTGAGATGACCGGAACGGTTGAGATGCGCAATATGAAGGCGCAACTACTCGACCGTATGGATTTGGAGCGCGAGAAGGGCATTACCATTAAACTCGCTCCTGTGCGTATGGAGTATCAGGGCCACGAGCTGAATCTCATTGATACGCCCGGTCATGTAGACTTTAGCTACGAAGTGAGCCGTAGTCTGCAGGCATGTGAGGGTGCACTTTTGGTCGTTGATGCCAGTCAGGGCATACAGGCGCAAACGCTCGCCAATGTCTACCTCGCTATGGAGCAAGACCTTCACATCATTCCAGTGCTCAACAAAATTGACCTGCCAGCTGCCGATGTCGAAAAGGTTAGCCGCGAAGTGATTGCACTGCTTGGCTGCACCAAGGAGGACATCCTTCTCATTTCCGCAAAAACAGGGGAAGGCGTCGACGCCGTGCTAAAGAAAATTGTTGCCGAAATCCCCGCTCCCACCACCCTAAGAGGACTGTCCTCTGAAACTGAATGGGGTGAAGGTGACAGAGGGGAAGGTGCGGTCCCGGGTGAAAAAGGTCGTCCCACGCGCGCCCTGATATTTGATTCTTACTACGACGATTACCGCGGTGTCATTCTGTACGTACGGTTGTTTGATGGGGCAATCACAAAAAATGCCGCCATAAAAATGATGGCAACAGGCGCGCATGGCTTGGCGCTTGAGGTTGGTGCACTTACACCAGAAATGACCGCACGGCCCAGCCTGCAGGTGGGCGAAATCGGCTATATAGTCACCAACCTAAAATCAACCCGTGAAGCCAAGGTCGGCGACACAATTACGCTGATGTCCCAGCCCGCCGTACAAGCGCTGCCAGGCTATCGCAATGTCCAGCCGTTTGTATACGCGGGCTTTTTCCCAGAGTCAAACGAATACTACCAAGAACTGAAGGATGCTATAGAAAAACTAAGCCTCAGCGACTCCGCCCTGCAGTTTGCGCCAGAAAACTCACCAGTACTTGGGTTTGGCGTTCGTATTGGTTTCTTAGGCCTGCTCCACATGGATATAATCCGCGAGCGCTTGGAGCGTGAATATAACCTTGAGCTTGTCGTTACTAACCCAAGCACCGACTACCAGGTAAGGCTCATTAGTGGCGCAGAAATAGATATCAAATCTGCTGCCGACTTACCCGAACCGACCAAAATTGCTGAAATTCGTGAGCCATGGATAAAGGGTGAGATAGTTGTGCCGCAAACGTACGTTGGCCCGGTAATTCAGCTCATAAGCAGCAAGCGCGGCCTGCAAAAAAACCTCAGCTACATGGAAGACCGAGCGCTCGTGAGCTTTGAAGCACCGCTTGCGAACCTGCTGACCGATTTTTACGACCAACTCAAAAGCATTACGAGCGGTTACGGCAGCTTCAATTACGAACTCGATGATTATCGCGCAGAAGACCTCGTAAAGGTAGACTTTTACGTTGCCGGAGAAATGGTATCGTCACTGAGTGTTATGGCGCACCGCAGCGAAAGCCAAAAGCTGGGTCGTGACGTGGTGGCAAAGCTAAAGGAAGTTATACCGCGCCAGAACTTCCAGGTTGCTTTGCAGGCCGGCATAAACGGTCGCTTCATCGCCCGCGAAGACATATCGGCTTACCGCAAAGATGTGACCATTGGCCTCTACGGCGGCGACGTGTCCCGCAAGAAAAAGGTGCTTGCCAAACAGGCCAAAGGCAAAAAACGCATGAAACGCTTCGGCAAAGTTGACATCCCATCCGAAGCCTTTACCGTCATGCTAAAACGAGATTAGATATAGGGCTGTTTCATGCGTTTTTTCAGAGGGGTCCCCGCAAAACCTGTTTTGCGGGGTGATAGTTCGCATGAAACGCTTCGGCAGAGTCGACATTCCAACGGAAGTATTTACCGTCATGCTCAAAAGAGATTAATATAACTCTAGCATTCTAGAGCCTTCTAAAAACCGAAACCAAGTAAAACCCATATCTGTTAATAATCCGCCCCAGGTGAAATCAGGTATTTTGGAGCTGCTTCAAGTCGGCAATGATTTCGGCGGCATGTGTGCTGGGGTCAACGCCGTGGTACTCTTTTGCAATCATACCCTCGGGGTTTATGAGGAACGTGTTTCGTTTGGTGCCCAGCAAGGTTTTCCCCCAGAAAAACTTTGGGTCCCACGAGTCATAGGCAGCGGCAACGGCGTGGTCGGGGTCACTAAGTAACGTAAAATGTAAGCCGTGCTTCTCGGCAAACTTACGGTGACTTTCTGGCGAGTCTTTGCTAACACCAAGCACAACGGCATTGCCAAATTCGGCTATGGCTTCACGCGTATCGCGAAAACCACAGGCTTCTACGGTGCAGCCGGGTGTTTCATCTTTCGGGTAAAAATACAGCACCACCCACTTTCCGCGGTAATCTCGCAGTGAATGATTTTCGCTGTTTTGGTCTAGGAGGGTAAAGTCTGGCGCCTGCTTCATGACTGATACTGTATCACAAAGAGCAGGTTTGCCTTGCCAAGCCTCGTTGAAAGACAATCCGATGTTTGGCTTGGCGTTCCATACCTGCTATAACTACTACATGCAAGACGACATAAAACAACTACTCCAAAACTATCACCCGAGCCAAAAAACTGTTGAGACGCTGCGTTCGCAGAAACTCATTATCTTTGCTGGGACAGCCGGTGCCGGGAAAAATGCCATTATGAACGGCATGCTTGAGACCGGGCATTACCACGATATCGTTACCAGTACGACTCGTGAGCCACGCGAAAATAATGGTGTTTTGGAACGGGACGGTATTGACTACCACTTCTTAAGTACCGAGCAAGCAGTCGCAAAACTAAGAGCTGGTGAGTACATAGAGGCTGCGCTTGTTCACAAGTACATATACGGTGTTCTGGCGAGCGAAATTGAGCGTGCTGCCGAGGCGGGGAAAATGCCCATTGTGGATGTTGATGTACAGGGTGTACACACCTTTAAATCGCTTTCAGATAACATTATTGCCGTCTTTGTAGTGCCGCCGAGCTACGAGGTATGGATGCAACGGATAAAAAGTCGGTATGAAAACGAGGCAGAGTTTAATGAGGCATGGCCAGCCCGCCGCGAAAGTGCCATACGTGAACTGGAAGATGCACTAAGCCGCCCATACTATCACTTCCTCATAAACGAAGACCTTGACCAGGCTGTTCACTCGGCCGAAGGCATTGCTCAGCACGATGACAAATTCAGCCAAATAGACAAGAGCTACCGTGTGTGGGTAGAACGCATTTTGCACGATCTGAAGAGCCATAGCTAGGAATTAGGAATCGTCATCCTGAACTAGTTTCAGGATCCATGCGCTTATACAACCGTCTGTGCATTCACTAAACCTCACAGCCTCACTAACCCTCTCAATTCCTGCAGGCTCCCGCACCTGCCAAGCGGCTCATTTTGTACGGACAAAATGAGAGTAAACCGCCGGGGAGAAGCAAACGACCGGCTTACTTCAGAAACACGTCAGGCTGGTGGGTTCCTGCGGAACTCGCTCACTTCGTTCACTCAAACATCCTCGTCACGCCACTAGCCTGACGTGTTTCTGAAATCAGTCGTTATGCGTCCCCGGTCACTCCGAGACTCCCCCATACAGCGTCGCAGTAAGCACTCACTGCAGACCAACCTATGTTCTAGCTGTATCGCTGACCCGACGATAAATTAGCGGTCGGCGGCCACAGGCAGAATTCTGAATTCTCCGGAGACTTGCTCACTGAGAAATTGAATGAAAACTGAAAACTCCTAACCTCTAACCACCATCCCTAGCACTCTAGACTTTTGAGTGCCAGTTTGATAAACTTATACCATTAAAAATGAATAGGTAAAAGAGCAGCCCGAGCAAAAATCGCATTTTTTGCCCGGCGCGTTGAGAAAAACCGTAGGTTTGTCTCAAGGAGATGTCATGAGTCCTAGGCAAAAGCAAATACTCACAGCCATTATCGAACAGTACGCTGAAGTAGCCGTGCCGGTCGGTAGTAGCTTACTTGCTAAAGTATTTGGCGTGTCTAGCGCCACTATCCGTGCCGAAATGGCTGAGCTTGAAGCTCTTGGCTTTATACGTCAGCCACATACTAGTGCTG
>JBASZU010000089.1:0-4607 GCA_049661165.1 Saccharimonadales bacterium (SeqCode) | reverse complement strand
AAAACAACTCACTCCACTCAGACTGCCACCGGCAGTCATTCCTTCCGTTCTAACAAGTTTTGCCGCCTGTCGGTAGTTGCAAAGCCTAACAACATGACAGCCGGGTGACTACGCATGCTCGTTCTAGCTGTATCCCGCCAGCGGGCGGGATGATTCCTAGCGGCCGGTGGCCGTACTAGTATCTAGCGTTCATCATCCGGGCGTACAGCTGCCACATCTCTGGAAAACTGCGCTTTGAGCTCATCGGTATTTTTGAAGTCCATGGGTGGGCGGATAAAGGGGCCGAGCTGAAATGAGAGCGTTTCGTCGTAGATTTCCTGGTCAAAGTCGAGGATATGAATTTCTAGCACACGTTTGGTTTCCCCGAGGACAATTCGGGGTCCCAGGTAAAGCGCACCCCTGTAAAACTGCTTTCCCAGACGAACCCGGCAGGCATACACGCCCTCTTTCTCTACATGACTCAATACTGCTGCATCAAGATTCGCCGTCGGAAACCCCAACGTCCGCCCATACTGGTCGCCGCGTACGACTTTGCTGCTGTACCACGCCAATTCACTCATAGTTGTGTGCGATTGGTAATGTAGCCTTTGGCAGCAAGGAGTTCGGCCATGAGGATGGCGCCGCCGGCGGCACCACGGACGGTGTTGTGTGCGAGGGTTATGAATGCCCACTCGTTGTCACCAAGCTGGCGGAGACGCCCCATGCTTACACCCATGCCGTTTGCATAGTCACGGTCTAAGCCAGTTTGGGGCCGATTATCTTCCTCAAGGTACTGAATAAGCTGGGGTGGAGCCGATGGTAGGTTTAGCTCTTGCAGCGGATTTCCAAAAGCGGTAACTGCCGAGATAATAGCCTCGCGAGTAGGGGCTTTCTGGAATGAAACCCGAAGCGAAGCCATGTGGCCGTCAGTCACGGGAACGCGAATACACGTAGCGGCGATGGTTGGACTTGAGGCGGGTGTGATCGCGCCGTCATTTACTACTCCCCAAATTTTGGTTGGCTCTTTTTCACTCTTTTCTTCTTCACCGCCTATATAGGGAATAACATTGTCGACCATTTCTGGCCAGGTTTTAAACGTTTTACCGGCACCAGATATGGCCTGTAGGCTGGTGACATCTACGTTGACGGGCTCAAATTCTTTCAGCGCCGTTAGAACGGACACATATGACTGAATAGAGCAGTTTGGTTTGACGGCAATGAGCCCGGTGGTCCACCCGCGGTTTTTACGCTGGGTATCCACTAGTGCTACATGGTCAAAATTAACCTCGGGCATTATCATTGGTACGTCGGGCGTCCAGCGGTGGGCGGAGTTGTTTGATATAACGGCAACTCCCGCGCTAGCATATGCTTCCTCTATACGGCGGATGTCTTCCTTTTCCATGTCGAGGGCGCAAAAGGCAACGTCAACGCTGGCCGCAATTGTCTGCAGGTCATCTTCCACCGAAAGCACCGTTAGGTTTGCAATGGCCGTCGGGATATCCGTGGACATTGCCCATCTGCCCGCTACGGCATCGGTATATGATTTTCCGGCAGAACGGGGTGAGGCGGCAACCGTTGTCACTGTAAACCAGGGGTGATTTTCAAGCAGGGCAATAAAACGCTGGCCGACCATGCCGGTGGCACCGAGTACGGCAGCTTTGTATGTGTTCATCACTTTTTTCCTTTCGTGTTGTACAGCGCATCGTGAATGCACTGCAGTGCTTTTGCATCTTCGTTACTTTCGACCACGATGGTAATATTCAGCTCCGAAGAGCCTTGGGCAATGGCAATCACATTAACATTGCCATTGCCAAGTGCGGTGAAGATTTTGCCCGCCATACCAACGTGCTGGCGCATGCCCGTGCCGACCACCGCTATCAGAGAGACACCACCATGGTACTCAACAAAATCAATCCGCTTCGCACGTACTTCACTGGCGAAAGCTTGTCGCAACACCCGGGTAGCCACCTGACCGGCGGCCTTTTCTACCACTATGGTGATGTTGTTTTCAGACGATGCCTGCGATATGAATAGCACGTTCACTTTTGCGGCAGCCATCGTGTCGAACACGCGCGATGCGGTGCCAAAAACGCCGCGCATACCTTTGCCCTGAATGGTTATCATGGCAAGGTCTTTCATGAGGGTAAGTGCTTTAGCGCCCTTGGCGGCCGCATCCCCATTAGGAGTAATTTGCGTACCAGGGTGCTCAGGGTTCATGGTGTTTTTTATAACAATTGGTATACCCAGCTCCGCCGTAGGAATCATGGTGCGTGGGTGAATAACTTTCGCGCCAAAATAGGAAAGCTCCGAGGCTTCCTCGTACGACATTCGCTCTATGGTACGCGCGGCCGGGACGACGCGTGGGTCACTGGTCATGACACCGTTCACATCGGTCCATATCCAGACTTCGTCGGCGTCAAGGCAGTAGCCAAGGATTGTTCCTGAAAAATCCGAGCCGCCGCGACCGAGTGTGGTGGTTACACCGTCACGCGTGGCGCCAATGAAGCCGGTTACTACTGGCACAGTACCTTTTTGGACTAGTGGGAGGAGTAATTTCTGTGCTTTTTTCTTAGAAATGGTCAGGAGTGGCTGTGCGTCATTGAAGGTATCATCTGTCACTAGAAAGTCGGTGGCATTTACCGCGACGGCGGGTACGCCCTGGGCGTTCAGTGCGGCAGCAACTAGGTGTATGGAAAGCCGCTCGCCAAATGACAAAATAAGGTCGCGCCCCCTCGGGGTGAGTTCGCCCAGTGAAGTCACACTTTTCAGAATATTTCCCAGAATAGCAATCTTGCTGTCTATGATTTCGCGTAAATTGGCCTCAGCGGTTGGTTCGAGCTGTAGGCCGGTGATGGCGATGTCGTGCACGGCTTTTACGGCGGCAAGTTTTTTCGCAATTACTCGTTTCCTGTTGCCGGTGGTGGCGAGTCGCGCCATTTCCTCGAGCTGATTGGTTATTTGCGTCATGGCAGAGGTCACTACCACTGGCTGGTTTTTTTTGTAGCCTTTCACGAGCTGTGCGACATCGCGGATACGCTCGGCACTGCCGACAGATGTGCCGCCAAATTTCATTACTATCATGCAGGTTGCTCCAAGCGGGAGAGTCGCACGTAATCGTCAATCATGGCGTTGGCGGTTGGTTCCACGCCCGCACCGGGTCCCGTGACGCTGTAAACACCGTCACTATTGTTTGGCCCGAGCCCAACCACCAAACCGTTCCCGGCCTGGGTAAGCGGCGCAAAACTAGCAAACAGTGGGTTCGCGCTGAGCGGGCGGAAGCCAGCAACGAGTCGCCAGCCGTCGATTGTGACATCAAACCCTCCGAGCCGTGGCCCTGGGTCTGCCGAGCTACCGGCAGGGTAGAACGAGGTAATGAAACGGTGTGGCTCGCTAGCACCAACGGCAGCGTTAATATCTTCGTCGGACAGTGAAAACGCCAGCATTTCAGGGGTGACGGTGGTATTGCCCAGCCCGAGTGTATTAAATATGATAGACATTTTCTTTGGTATGTCGCCCTCGGCTTCACCGCGTAACACCGCCTGCGGTGAGTCGGCGCCTGGCTCTGCGTAACCGGCTTTCACTGCATGCTCCACCGCAGTTTCAAGTGCAATACCACTCCCTGTGGCAGGTGCAACCTCGCTCATGATGGCGGTCATTGTGCCGTTTAGAACGGCGTGCATTTCAGTTATATTTGCTTGGTCTATATTGTACTGTTCGGCTACACGCAGCATACGCGTGCCGCCGCCCACCGTCGCCGTGATACCAAACCGGGTGAAATCACCAGAGGCCGTTTTGAGCTCCCGGAAGAAATGCGAGAGCGCGCCCTTTTCAGCAGTGACCGCCATTTTGCCTTTTGCTAAGATGGTCGATACATAGCCGTAGGCTAACGTGCCATCGCCGCCGGAAGGAATGGCTAGGAACATAACATCGGGAATGTTTGCATCGGCAAACTGTGTGGCACTGTCTATCTTGCCACTAGCATCTGTAATGCCGTTTACTTCTACTATCATGCGCGGTTTTTGCTCCAGACCGAGCCGGCTCGCGACATGCTGCTGCCCAATCTGCCGTTCGAGCTCACGACCAATGTTCCCGCGCCCAATGAGTCCCCATGTTTTTACGCTATCTGCCATATAAATCTCCTCTATGGTAAATAGTATAACGTAAACTTTCGTGACAAAAACAAGCAGGTGGCAACATTTTTTTGATGAAACACGAGTTTTGCACTTTTGACTCATGTGCATTTTCTCCGCTGGAGCATGGAACGGACCGTACTAGGGTACGGTGAAGTGGTGTCGCAGCCGCACAGGTAAAGCAAAAAACTTGTTTTGTGCTTTACTGAGCAGCGAGAAAAGAGGCTAGGCCGATGTACTACAGAGGAAAAATGTGCAGGAGCCAAACCGGGGTCCCCAACGAATCGGAACGATTTTTTGGGGTGGAGAGAAGTCAGCGGAGTCAGATGCTCCGCATCTGAGCAGGCTGGCTGGTGCGAAATTCGTGGAAAGCCTAAATTCTAGAACCAAACGCAACCTCCCTCAAGTCTAACGGTTGCCCAGGGTGTTGTACAAGCCAATCATAAACTTCTTGTGGCGTATGCCAGTCTAGCCTTCTTCTGGGTTTGTTGTTTAGTT
>JBASZU010000088.1:0-5766 GCA_049661165.1 Saccharimonadales bacterium (SeqCode) | reverse complement strand
GAAGTTCAGCCGTGGGTCGTATAAAGGTGCGGTGTATGTAGCGGTTTTTTATAAGGTTCATTTCAAACGGTATACCGCTAGCTTCGGCGTAACCGAGTGCGGCAGGAATAGCCGAGTCTGGAACGGGTATAACAACATCTGCTGCCACCGGTGACTCATGTGCCATGATACGTCCGAAATTCATTCGCACTTCATTGACACTTTTGCCGAGAATGATGCTATCGGGGCGTGCAAAGTAGACAAACTCGAAGATATCGAGCTTCTGTTCACCTGGGATTACCTGACGAGACTCTATGCCATCTGTTGTGATGACAACCATTTCACCTGGGGCAATTTCGCGCTCCACGGTTGCCCCTATGGTGTCTAGGGCGCATGTCTCGCTAGCAACGACGTGACTACCGTCTTCGAGTTTGCCGAGAGAAAGCGGCCGTATGCCGTGCTGGTCGCGGAAGGCAATCAGTGTATCTTGGTTCATGGCCACAGCCGAAAACACGCCAGTAAAGAGGGGGTAGCATGCGGCTATTGCATCGGGTAGCGACAGACCCTGTTCGAGCTGGCAGGCGATTGCCGCTGCCATCATGCCGGAATCATTCAGTTTGCGCGTAGAGATATGGTGGCCCTTGAGGAACTCCTGAAGCTTGGTGGTGTCGGGGATATTCCCATTGTGCGCAAAGGCGAAGTCGTGCTTGTCGTCTAAGAATGGCTGGTTAAAACAATCGTCGCTACCACCAGAGGTAGAATAGCGGTTGTGACCGATGGCAATATGGCCAGGAAGCTTCACCAGGTCGTCTTCGCGGTAGACAGTTGTCACGAGTCCAAACCCACTGTGCAGGTGTAAGTTTTTGCCGTCGCTGCTCGCTATACCCGAGCTTTCTTGCCCGCGATGTTGGAGTGCGCATAGCCCATAAAACGACAAACGAGCCGCTTCTACTTCAGGGCTCGCTCCAAATACTCCGAAAACGGCGCATTTTTCTTTTGGACGCATATAAGACTGGTTAATAACCATGTGTCGGAAATCCTCCGGGAGTAAACGCCAAACAGACAGCCCTACCATTATCTGTCCATTACGTTCGCTCCGTACTCCCTATATAGTACCGCGTTTGTATAGTTGTACGCAAGCTACGGGAGGAGTTCGGGTTCTTGGCGGAGGGTGATGCCGAACTTATTTTGAACGGCTTGGGTAATTTCGTCGCGGAATTTTATGAGGTCAGCGGTGCTTTTGGCGTATTCGTTGACGAGTACAAGTGGTTGGGCAGGCCATGTTGCCATGCCAGTCCTGCTATCGTGCACGTCTTTGTAGCCCACTTGTTCTATCAGCCAGGCAGCGGGGATTTTGACGCCACCACCTTCGCTGGGGAAGTTGGGCATAGTGGGATATGACTCTTTGAGTTTTAGAAATATTCTCCCGTCTACGATGGGATTAGCAAAAAACGACCCATTATTAGCAATAACTGCCGGGTCGGGGAGCTTGGAGCTGCGAATGGCTATAACAGCGTCTCTTATAACACGAGGCGTTACTTCGCCGGCCACAGGATGTTCGTCGAGGTACTTCTCGACAGCACTGTAGTAAGGCGGGAAGGGGTTTCCGGCTGTGAGGTGAAGTGTAATGGCAGTTATGAAAAACCGGTCGCGGTATTCGGTCTGAAACAGGCTATGGCGGTAGGAGAACCCGCAGGCCTCTGTTGGCACAGTGGTCAGCTGACCGGTGGTGCGGTCAAAGACCTCGACACTGGTGATAGTTTGGGCGATTTCCTGGCCGTATGCTCCAACATTTTGTACCGGTGTTGCCCCGGCAGTGCCCGGAATGAGACTGAGCGCTTCAATGCCCGTGAGCCCGGCGGCTACGCTGCGACCGACCACCGTATCCCAGATTTCGCCAGCTCCGACGGTTATGAAATGGCTGTCGAGCGACACGTAATCTTCGTAGCCAAGTATGCGATTTACCATAATGAGTCCCGGAAAACCTTCGTCCCGCCAGACGATGTTACTGCCGCCTCCAATCATGAGCATGGGCAGCTCCTTCTCGCTAGCCCAGCGGAAGGCTTCCTTTAGGTCTTCACGCGTATGGATTTCGGTAAGATAGGCTGCCTCGCCGCCAAGGCGCATGGTTGAGTAGCTGGCAAGAGAAACGTGTTCGTTTATGGTGAGCATAACCCCAGTATACACCCAGTATCGCTCTTGCACATCGGCCCTAACAGAGATAGAATAGAAAGCCTATGGCACAGAAAGATACGTCAGCACCATACAGCCTACTCGGCAAAAAACTTCGCAAGCTCCGTGAAGCGCACCGCGAAAGTGTTGCAGAGGTATCTGGCGCAGTGGAAATTGAAGAAAAATATCTTTCGAGCATAGAGGCGGGCAAAGACCGCCCCAGTGAAGATATACTCTTGCTACTCATTAGTCACTTTGGGCTAGAGGATGATAACGCAGATGAGCTCTGGCACTTGGCTGGCTACCATCAACATGAAGATAGCGAGCCGCACGCACACACCGAGCAAGACGACGCTCGTCAACGTACCGCCGCCATGATGATAATGCTTGACCCACGAGTAATGTACAGCGATAGCGTGGAAGTTGTTTCCAACAAACAGGGAGTTATAGTCAACTTCTCTCAGACAGCCGGGCCGGATGCGCCGCACCTAACTATTTCGCGGATTGGCATGAGCTACGACCAGGCAAAAGCGGTCATGGGTATTTTGCACCAAGTATTGTACAACCACGATAATCCAGGTAATACCCGCCGGCTTAGCGGCGGAAAAGCAAATAAACCCGAGTAGTAAGCCCGAGGAAGCTACGGGTTGGCCGACTTCACGTCTATAAACTCTTGGCAAAACCGTTCAAACACGGCGTTTGTCCAGCCGAAGCCAGTTTGGCTGGGGTACACACCTTTTTGTGGTGGTTTGTCGGGGTTAACCACATTGTATTTTTCCAGAAACACGCCATGTTCATTGAACCAGTCAAGGTTGGTGTGGAGCCATTTCGTAGCAATTCGTTCAGCATCTTCACGGTAGCCGTATTTTAACAGGCCTTCCACGACAATGAAGTGGAGTGGTGCCCAGCCATTCGGGAAGGCCCACTGGACGGGCACGCTACCGGGCACAAACTGCCCAAGCGGTAAAGCGTCGGTTGTAGCGAGGCCGCCTTTATTTTCAAATCGCCGCATTGCTTTCACGAGATTTGCAGCCCGTTTTTCGCTTACCATTCCAGCCCACATGGGGAAATATGCTGCTAGACTACTTATGTTACCGCGTCTCTGTTTTTTAAAGTCATAGTCGTAGTACAGGCCACGTAGCTGGTCCCACATGAGTTCATTCATGGTTTTTTTGCGGCTCTCGGCTACTGTAAGCCATTTTTTTGCCCCCTCTTCGTTGCCGAAAATTCTTTCAGCGCGGGCAAAGTCGGTCTCGTATTTGTATAACAGTGCATTTAAGTCAGCAGGGAGATAGTGCAGCGCCTTCCGGTTAAACCGTGGGGTCATATCCCAGCCGCTTTCGGCCTCGGCAAGATCATGAAGGTGGTTAATATCGTAGTAGCGGCTGAGATTTTTGTACACAAGCCGTTCGTTGGGTTTCTTTGTGCCGCACCATACGACGCGATATTCTTCCTGGGCAACGGATATTGCTTTTTTTAACCAAGTTTCACTCAGGGAATAGGCACTGTAAACATCAAATATAAAACTGGTTAGGAGCGGCGGTTGTGACCGCCCGGTTAGGTACGTTCGAGAAGCATTTGGGACAGCTCCAAATCGCTCAAATAAGTGCAACAGATTTTCAAGTATACCAATGACTAAGTCTCGGTGCGGTTCATCTAATATGCCCTGTACCATAAAGTAACTATCCCAGTAGTACAATTCGTTATAGTCAAAGCTGGCCGTTTCATCGTAGCTGGGCACAAGATATGGGTTTGGCATGCCGAGCAAGCTTTCATCATCCGCTGGATGGTAACGCTCCAGCTTTACCCAATAATCGGCAATGTAAGCCCGAGCATTAGCAACATCTGCGGCCGACAATGGCACGTGTTTTGCGGGTAGTAGTTTTCGCGCCGCCTGTTCGGCCGCGGCCATTGCTTTGTCGAATAGCTCGTTATCTAGCATATGCCTTAAGCGTATGCTGTCGCCCCCGCCGCGTCAACGGTAAAACCGACATGTGTCCCTCGTAATGGGTGTGTACGTGACACGCGAGATACTATCGTAGCCTCAGCCTCTCCCGCCAGTAACATATCACAACACATTTCCAACCTTGGGAGGACTGTCCTCCCAAGGCTCCCGAAGCTAAAGATATGAGAGTTTTGTCCGCTCTGAAAGTGTTGCTCGATTGCAGTGGGTACAAGCTGGGGGAGGGTATGCCTAGGACTGCTTTTTTCGTAAGATTGCTACGCCAGCGAAGATAATACAAATTCCAGTGAGGCTGAAAACTAGCCGCAAGATACGTAAGTACGCTGAAGGGTGAGCGTTCGTAATTATGATGACGAGCATACAGAGGCCAAGCGTAGTCAGGGAGGAACCAAGCAGGATTAATACAATCGGTTGTCGGGGCGGTGATTGCTTTTTCATGTTTTTTACTCTACGCCGCTCGACGCCGCTCGACAAGAGAAGTATAATGACACACATAAGCAAGGAATAAACATGAAAACCTGGAAAGATGTGAATGCGATTTACCAGATTTATCCGCGTAGTTTTCAAGATAGCAATGGTGACGGTGTCGGCGACCTGCAGGGGATTATTCGTCGACTGCCGTACTTGAAGGGTGAGCCAGATTCACTTGGGGTAGATGCAGTGTGGTTTTCGCCTTTTTTTCCGAGTCCCATGGCAGATTTTGGCTACGACGTACAGGACTACTGCGACATAGACCCTTTGTTTGGCTCACTAGCTGATTTTAAAGAGCTGCTGGCGGCTGCCCACGAACGGGGCATAAAAGTCATGATAGATTTTGTGCCGAACCATTCTTCTGACCAGCACCTGTGGTTTCAGGAATCGAAATCTTCCCGTGATAACCCAAAACGTGACTATTATGTCTGGCGTGATGCCAAACCAGACGGCTCCCCACCAAACAACTGGATGAGCATATTCGGCGGCTCCGCATGGGAGTGGGATGAAACCACTGGGCAGTATTACCTCCATACGTTTCTAAAAGAACAGCCCGACTGGAACTGGGAAAACCCAGACGTTCGCCGCGAAATGCAGCGGGTGCTTCGCTTTTGGTTCGACCTGGGCGTTGACGGAATGCGGGCAGATGCGGTGCGCTGGATTTCCAAGGATGAACACTTACGCGACGACCCGCTTAACCCAGCATTTGTTGAGACGCCCAGCGCGGATCCGTACTGGAAGCTGCTCCACGTGCACAGTCGTTTTGGGCCGCACTTGTTTGAGTATTTGCGTGAGCTTACCGATGTTGTCGAGCAGTATCCCGACCGAATTATGATATTTGAAGACTACCCCGACGGTGTCTTTACCACTCGCGACCAATATCTTGGCTTTTACGGTGTAAATCCGCGCGTGAGCATGCCATTTAACTTCGAAGGCATAAATGCTACCTTTACGGCGCAGCATTTCAGAGGGTTCATAACTGAGTTTCAGGGCTTTATCGACCCATCGCAGCACACCCCTGTTTACTGCTTTGGCAACCATGACCAGCCGCGACTGGTTTCGCGGGTTGGCGAGCGTCAGGCGAGCCTCATAGCCATGTTACAGGCAACCCTGCCGGGGCTGCCGGTTATGTACTATGGTGATGAACTTGGAATGAAAAATGCCTACATCGCTCCCGACGA
>JBASZU010000087.1:0-37697 GCA_049661165.1 Saccharimonadales bacterium (SeqCode) | reverse complement strand
CCGTCGCTCACAAAAGCGGCCTGAACACGTTTTGGTGCGGGCATTTCAGATGTCTGGTACAGCATATCACCCCGGCCGAGCAGCTTCTCTGCTCCCATTTGGTCTATGATAGTTCGGCTGTCTACCTGGCTGACAGTCGTAAATGCTATGCGAGCGGGCACGTTCGCTTTGATGAGCCCAGTTATAACATTCACACTCGGACGCTGCGTTGCAAGTATAAGGTGGATGCCAGCCGCCCGTGCTTTCTGCGCCACGCGGACAATAAGCGCCTCAACATCACGCGCCGCCATCATCATGAGGTCGCTTAGCTCGTCTATAACGATGACAACGTAGGGCATTTTTTCTTCTGGCTTAATGAGGTTATACTCCTCTATGTTGCGCTTGCTCACTTCCGCCATAGTGCGCAGGCGACGCTCCATTTCTGCCACCGCCCATTTGAGCGCCGATATGCACTTTTCCGGCTCGTGTATAACGGGCGTCAGGAGGTGCGGAAGGTCATTGTACGGCGTTAGCTCAACCTGTTTTGGGTCTACCAGAATGAGCTTGAGGTCGCTTGGGCTGTTGCGGTATAGCAGGCTGGTCAAGATGTCGTTTATCATGACAGATTTACCAGAGCCTGTCTGACCAGCTACAAGAAGGTGTGGCATACGCGCTAGGTCGGCAACCACGCTGTGGCCCACTATGTCTTTCCCTATAGCAAACGTGAGCGCACCCTCCGACTCCGCCCACTCGCGGGATTGGAAAATAGAACTCAGCCGCACCGTTGCGCCCTTTACATTCGGTACTTCTATACCCACAGCCCTTTTGCCGGGTATGGGTGCTTCCATACGGATAGTTGTGGCCGCGAGGTCAAGTGCAAGGTTGTTTTCGAGCGCGGTAATTTTCGTAAGTTTGACGCCAGTGGGTGGCCGCAGCGTGTACTGTGTCACGCGCGGACCAATGTTTGCGCCCTCCATCTCCACGTCTATGGCGAAGTTAGCAAACGTCTCCTTGATTATGCGGGCGTTACCCTCCACATTCCCCGCATCGGCCTTGTCTTGACGTTGGTCGAGCAGGTCAACACCCGGCAGCTTCCAGTCGGGATCGCTCGCCGTAGTGAGGGCTTCATGACTTTCGTTTGCACTCAATTTTTGTGCAGTATTACGGAAGTTGGAATGGTGAACCTGTTCTTTCGCCAGCGAACCTTCGCTATGCTTCACAACTGGCACGCCTTCGTTCAACTGAAAACCACTCTGCGCCGCTTTGGCCTTCAGTGCGGCCAGTTCTCCTTCGGGCTCATCGTTTTCACCACGATGGAATAGCTTACCTAGGTTTAGTAGTACTTTGGGCGATATGCCAAAAGCAAAAAAGAATGTAAGCAGACCAAACGCAAAAAATAGCAGGCTCGCCGGAACCTTGTCGAGAGCAGAAAGAACAGCATCGCCCACAGCACCACCCACTTCACCGCCGTTACCGCCCACTGTTTGCGTAGCTAGACCCGGCTCATCTTTAACGCTCGCAAACGCTGTAAAGAACCAGGCGGACATAAGTACCAAAAACATATACATACTAAAAACGCGGCCGCGTGGTACCCGGTGGTCATCGTTTGTAAATTTGTAGTAGCCCCAGTAGAGCAGGCTTATCGGCACCAGCCATGCCCCCCAACCAAACAGCCAGCTCATGGCTCCAAAAAGTCCTTTTGGCAGCGTACCACCAGCGTGAAATCCACCTAGAAATATAAAAATTGCCGCCAGTATAAAAACTACCGCTAGCACATAGCCTACAACGGGCGATGGTTCTCGCTCAACCGGAGCTGCTGCCTTCTTTTTTGCTTGCTTTTTCTTTTTCGCCATAACGCTTTTGATTATACTATTTTTCGGTGTTTTCGTCTACTCGTCTGAGACCTGTCTATGCATATATCTTCTCGCGTCATCAAGTACACCGGTGTCAACATTTTTACCGTCCTGAAATGCAAGTATGATTCTCCTCGCTCGTTCGGTTGTCATCTCTACAGTATCTACCGCCTTTGGTACATTTGCCTCAATCACTCTAACGACTTTTTCTGCAACATCAATCAGCTTCACTGGGTCACCATGAGCTCCAGTATGTGCGCCTGGATATCGTTCTGGGTCACCTTTTATGCTTGGAATTTGTGAACCTTTTGGTGTTTCGGTCATAAATTATATTATAGCAAGAAATACAACTTGTGTCAATGTTTTATTTTTTTACTGAGGTAATCTTTATTCTTCAGTTGGAGGTCGTACACCAATCAACCGTGAAACTTTTGCAAGGGCACTCGGAGTCACAGATACGGGCGTATAGGCTTTAGGAAAGCTTGAGATATCTTCAACGGGTCGCGAAGGTTCATGACGAGCACGACCAACAATATTCGGATCCGCATAAAGTTCTTCTACGAAAGCCGCTGTATCGCCAAACTCAATATCCTCTCGTGTACGTGGCCATATCATTCGATCATCGGCAGGAGCCCAAAAGTCCTCGACTAACGGCATATTAGAACCGGGAGTCATTTTATTTGCCATAAACACATATTAGCAAATCATTGACTATTTGTCAATAATGATTATGCTAGTCAACGCGGGGGTCTTGGTTGAGGAGACGTTCGATCATGGCCTGGAAGCGCGCTTGCTGCTCGGCGGCAATCTTAGACAGTAACCAGAGTAGGAGGCGTGACAACCCCTTGGTTACTATACGCTTTTGAGGCAAGCATATCCCTAAGCTCCCTTTTTTCAGTCATGAACCGCCAAAACTCTGCCGGAGATTCTAGCATAGCGTTAAACTTTGCAATTTTTTGTTCAACTTCCATTACGTGCTCGGCAATCTTTTCGTCTTTGCCCCATTCCAAAGCAGTTTTCCCAATATCGAGTTCGTCTTCCAGATACCTTCTGACTGGCTCTATGATGGCATGAAGCGCTTCATATATACTCAACCCTGCATTGATATCATTATTAAATATTTCCCCATATTTCTGGACGGCTATATGAAGTGTGGGCAATGAGATATGAAACACGGCAGCATCGTAGCTGTCATTCCTTAGGTGATTAACTTGTTTGTGTGGTCCTTCAACTGGGTATAGCTTATCCATAAATTCGGCAATACTGCGCGTGTAGGCATCAACCGCCGCGCAAAAACTTGCTTCATCGTCAGCATCCACTTTTTTGCACAATTCTTCAAAAGCTACAGCCGCTGCCTTCTCGACACCTTCCGGGTAGTAACCATGAGCACTTCGAGTCTCAAAAACTCTCTTGGCAAGACCATTTTGCCAAATATGGTTTACAATCACCGAACGAGTAATTTCTGCATCGTATTGTAGGCGTCCCACTCCTATCATCTCTAGACCTTGATTGAGATGTGCAACAAAGGCTTTATATCCACCCGCAACGACGAATCCCGGGGTTTCCTCCATCATATTTACATAGTGTGTAAGCATATTCTTCACAGTCATAAAGCCACCACTTTCGGCTTGGTAAGGATAATTTGGGTCATTGAACGGCACTTGGTCAGAGAAATCGGTCGTTTCAAACTGTCCATTACCCCACAACACTATATTTTCAGAATGTGCTGAACGATCCAAAATGCTTGGCACCTCAGCCCTTATGCCATTTACAAGGCCTGCCGTGAACATTGCCAAGACTGCATTTGCGTATTCTTTGCTATATAGCTGCGGCGGATAAGCATCTATACCACTATATGACGCCCTAAGCGTAGAGGGTATCAGCCGTACAACATATCCTTGGTGGTATGGTTGCAGACTTTTTTGGCCAAATATCTTTGTTTCTGGGTTATAGAAAGTGATTGCGGCCACAGCTTTTGTGCCGCCAGGAGTATTATTTCTATCAAGCTGTATTAGTTCATCCACAGCTTGCACGGCTTCACAACCACCGGTCACAATCTCTCTACCCGTCCGAGAATGTGAAGCGCCAAAACCACCCCCACTAGTACCGCACCCTTTCAGCTCAATAGCATATTGTTCCCCGTCCGCCTCAACAGTTAGCGGCTTGATATTGCCGTCAACTATACGGACAAGTACACCTGTTCTTCCTTCGGCACCACCTTTTTTTCGCCCCATCCTATATGCCCCTGTGTACAGAATAACTGTTTTGGTTCCCTGTTGTTGGACGATCGCCTCGTCAATTTCTTCCATCGTTGGCATAATATTTACTCCTAGACCGTCTCGTTCCGAAGAGATAGGATACAGATCTTCGCCACTTGTAATCAGGATGTTACCTCCTAGAAATATTTTTTTCAGGTCTTCTGGTAGGACATCCCAATACTTCCCTTTTGTTAGTCTCTGACCATCTACCTTCAAACTCTTTGGCTCCTGGAGAAATACCTCTCGGCTCGGATCTGCTCCAAATATAAATTGGCCCTCTACGAAACCTCTCTCCGTCGTAAATGTTTTAGGTCCGTAAATTGGCTTCATAAGTCCTTCTCCGTCCCTGACGAATCCCACAACGTAGGGGTTTCCTGGAGTGCGCTGGGATTGAGAGGCTTTCGATGTCCATTCTTTAAGCGTGGCTGCAATTCCGTCAAATATGGCAAGCTCGCCTAGCCAAGCGGCAGAGGTCGGGATTGACGCTTCCTCTGCCGGTACGCATTCGTCTTCTTGTGATGTAGGAGGAATGGGATATATATTGAACATTTTCGTTTTACTGTGTAGCTATTATTATAGCAAGAAACTGTGCATTAGTCAACACGGGGGTCTTGGTTGAGGAGACGTTCGCGCATGGCCTGGAAGCGCGCTTGCTGCTCGGCGGCAATTTCCTCTGGTGTTTTCTGTGGTTCTGCAGGTTTGTCTGTTTTGCCCTGCGGACCCTGTTTTTCGTTTTTACCACCTACAATGTTAAGTACCGGTATAACTATTGGGCTGCGACCAGTTTGTTCAAACAAATAGTGCGTAATGTGATCTTTCAGTTCGGCCTTAAACCGGTCTATGTCGATGCGCTTGTAGCGCTGCTGGACAGCGCGGCGAACCTCGGTACGCAGACCATTCATCATATCTTCTTGTTCACGCATATATATGAAGCCGCGGCTAATGATATCGGGGCTCGTAAGCAAGTTGCCCGACTTCTTATCGACGGTCAGAACAACGGCTACCAGGCCTTCTTCGGCCAGAAGCACTCGGTCTTTGACTACCACGTTACTGACAATGGCGCCTGTTTGGTCAACGAGTATAGTGCCGCTTGGCACTTCACCAATAACTTCCATTTTTTCGGGAGTAAGGGCTATAACTTCACCGTTCAGGGCGTTTAGGCAGTTTGCGCGCGGTATACCCTGCTCTATGGCGAGGTCAATGTGTCGCTGTTTTACCCGGTAAGCCCCGTAGATTGGGATGAAAAACTTCGGTTTGGTCATTTGGATCATCTCGGCGTATTCATCCTGGCTGGCATGGCCAGAAACGTGGAGTGGTCCAACCTTGTCTAGCTCGTGATTACGGTGTTCGAAGACATGTACATGGTTTTTGGTAAGGTCATCGACCATCTGGCCAATGAGCGCATCGTTACCGCTTTCCGGGATTGGTGTACTAGATAGAATGACGGTATCTTGCTCTTTTAGTTTTATGTGCCGGTGTTCACCATTCGCCATACGCTGCAGCGCAGATGATGGCTCACCCTGACTCCCGGTACAGATCACCACAACCTGGCCATCTGTCATAGTCCCCACCTGTGCAATCGGTATGAATGTGCCCTTTGGAATCTTCATGAAGCCGTGGCGCACCGCCATTTCAAGCGTACTCACCATGCTGCGACCATCTATTGCGACTTTGCGGCCATGGTGTACGGCCGCATTCACAATCATCTGTATGCGGTTCATATTTGTACTAAATACACCCACAAAGATACGACCGGGTGCTTGCTGCATAATATCTTTAAAGCTCTGCTCGATAGTACTCTCTGACGGCGTTCGACCCAAGCGCTCCACTGTTGTACTTTCACTCAACAGTGCTAGCACACCTTCGTTGCCAAGCTCTATGAGCCGCTCCATGTCGGTGCGTTCGTGGTCGAGCGGGTTCGGGTCAAAGCGGAAGTCGCCTGTGTTTATGATGCGCCCCACTGGTGTATCGAGTACCACAATGGTACTACCAGGTATTGAGTGCGTCACCCGCACGAGTTCTACAAAAAATTCGCCAATCTTCAGGCGTTCGTGGGTGTCTTCGTTCATTTCGACTGTTTTAAGTTCGAAACCTTCGGGCATAGGCAAACCAAAATTCTCAAAAATTTCGTGCACCCGGCCAATGGTGAACTTACTGCCATACACTGGTGCCGGATACTTCGGTACAATGTGTGGCAAACCGCCAATGTGATCGAGGTGTCCGTGAGTGATAATGTAGGCACGTAGTTTATGGCGGATTGTTTCCATATATGCCGTGTCGGCTATGCCGTAGTTTATGCCCGGCAAGTCAACACTCAAATCGTTTCCCGCATCTATCACTACGGCGTCGTTCACATACTCGACAAGCATCATGTTTTTGCTACCGCCGCCGTCCATACCACCAAGGCCGATGATTTTTAGGCGCGGCGAATCGTCTATAAAGTTCGTGCGGCGGTTTTCGTCTACCTGGGCTGGCATCCACTGGTTTGCCACGCGCTGCGCATCCATTTGCGTCCGCTTTTGCGCCCGCACAGCGGCACCACGGCTGACCGTCGGTCGTTTTTCACCGTTTTGCGGCTGAGACTGGTTCTGCGTAGCATTTCCGCCGCCGTTTTTACCGCGGAAGCCATTTCCGCCCCCGTTGCCTCCACCTCGTTGCCCATTTTTCTGGCCATTTTGTGGTCGCTTGCCTCTATTTCCTTTGTTGTCCATATTACTTTCCTTTTTCTTAACTTAGTTTCTTAATTAATTTACTTTCTTTAATATCTCTGGGATGAGCGCAAAATCATCCATGAGGGTTTGCCTCATCCCGCCGTTATACAAAGCGGCCGCAGGATGGTACAAGGGTACAATCACTAGCTCCATCGTGCCGCCGCTCTGGCTATTCTTATCTCTTATCTCTTGTCTCTTAACTCTTATCCGTTTCGGCTTGCCGTGGTCCTGGCTTATATGAAGGTCAGGCAGAAACGCTCCGCCGCTGTGCCGCCCTAGGGTCACAATTATCTTGGGCTGAATAATCTCCAGCTGCTCCTGCAAGTACGGCAAAAACGCTTTCTTTTCCTCTGGCAAAGGGTCGCGGTTGTTTGGCGGCCGGTATTTCACGATGTTGGTAATGTATATATCCTCACGCTTCATACCGATACTCTCCAGCATTTCGTCTAGAAATTTGCCGCTTGCCCCCACAAAAGGCTTGCCCTGCAAATCTTCTTGCTTCCCCGGTGCCTCTCCTATGAAAAGCACGTCAGCGTCGGGATTGCCCTCCCCAAAAACAAGTTGAGCGGCTTGAGACTTGAGTTCGGGCGTAATACCGGACGCTTCTATTCGCGCCTTGAGTTCATCCAGCAGTGTTTGTTTGCGATTGACCATTAGCGATTATCCATTTCCGATGAATTAGCTATTGGCGATTTGCGATTAGGTTCTCTTGAAGTGTTGACGATTTTTTGCAGCATCATTATGTATCTCTGAGTTGCTTCAGAAACAGCAATTAGCTCATTTGAATCCCCTGTCAACTTCACAATGATAGCAAGCCAGTATTTGGTTTCAGATGCTTCCTTTTTTGCTATGTAAATCTTGCTCAAAAAATCTTTCTTAGATGAAGCATCTTGTGCCTCTGTAAAGTTTGCGCCAATACTAGTGACCGATCTTGTGACTTGATCTACGACAGAACGTGGCAGATGTAACTGCTGACATAACGATATCACGTCAACACTCAGTTGAATCATTCCTTCAATCACTTCTGTACTGGTTTTATTTGCCATGTCTTACATCGCTCATTGCAAATTGCTAATTCATCGCCATTCGGAAATTGTTAATTGCAAATTATTTCTTATCTAGCTCTCGAGCGGCGGCTTTCATGCTCAGCTGTAAGCGGCCACGGTCGTCTATGGCGACGAGTTTTACGGTGACGAGGTCGCCTTCTTTGACAACGTCGCTCGGCTTTGCCACGCGCTCTTCACTCATTTCGCTGACATGCACGAGGCCATCTTTGCCTGGCATAATTTGCACAAAAGCCCCGAAGTCCAGCACGCTTACCACCGGTTTGTCGACGTATATTTTGCCGACTTCTGGGTCTTCTACAATGGAAAGGATCCAGTCTTTCGCCCGCTGTATGCTATCGCCGTCTGGGCTGGCAATCATAACCGTACCGTCGTCTTTAATGTCGATTTCGGTACCGGTTTCTGCGGTAATCTTCTGGATGGTTTCACCACCCTTACCGATGATTTCACGAATCTTGTCTGGGTTAATCTGGATACTTTCCACGCGAGGTGCGTATGGGCTCAGTTCTGCCCTCGGTTCGGCAATTGTTTCAAGCATGTGTGCGAGTATGAAGGCACGGCCATCCTTGCCCTGCGCGAGTGCCTGCGCCAGTACATCGACAGACAAGCCGTGGACCTTCATGTCCATTTGCAGGGCAGTAATGCCTTTGCTTGTTCCGGCAACCTTGAAGTCCATGTCACCCGCAAAATCTTCGGCGTCAGCAATGTCGCTTAGAATGTACGTCTTGTCTCCGTCTACCATCAGTCCCATGGCAATGCCCGATACCGGTGCCTTCAGCGGAACACCGGCGTCCATAAGGGCAAGGCAGCTACTGCAGGTTGCCGCCATGCTTGTTGAACCGTTCTGGCTCATAATCTCGGTAACACTGCGAATGGCGTAGGGGAAAACCGCTTCATCGGGCAGTACGGCAAAAAGGGCGCGCTCTGCCAGGTAGCCATGGCCAATCTCACGGCGGCCGGGGCTGCCCAGGCGGCGCACTTCGCCAACCGTATAGCCAGGGGCGTTGTAGTGGTGCATGTAGCGGCGCTCTTCGTTTTTCTCCATGGTGTCTACGAGCTGCGCGTACGATAGTGGCGCCAAAGTAACAATGTTCATGCCCTGTGTCATGCCACGCGTAAAGAGGCTCGAACCATGGGCGCGCGGCAGCAACCCAACCTCAGAGCTCAACGGACGAATGTCGGTCAGCTTACGGCCATCGGGGCGCGTGCCGTCCTTGACTATGCCGGCGCGAACATCTTTGTGCAGTGCCATTTGAAAGGCTTCATCGTACTGAGTGCGTACCACTGTGTAGAGTTCTTCACCAAGTTCTTCAGCAAATGCAACGTGGAACTGCTCTTTGAGCACGCCAATCATTTCGTTTCGTTCTGGGTACGGCAAACGCAAGTCTTCGCCGAGCTTGCCGGCTACCCATTTGTCTACGGCTGCTTGGATTTTTTCGTCTGGGAGGATTAATTCATATTCGGTGGCTTTCACCCCGACCTTTTTAGCAAGCTCAGCCTGCGCAGCGAGCGCGGGCTTTATAGCTTCCTCGGCAAATTTCAGTGCAGCCACCACCTCTTCTTCGGTAGCTTCGTTTGCACCGGCCTCAACCATCATGACACCACCTTCGCGGGCGGCTACAACAAGGTCGAGTTTGCTCGCGTTTAGCTCCTCAGCACTCATAAATGCTCGGTACTCACCGCCATCGGTCATACCAACGCGCACACCGGCAACTGGACCGTCAAATGGTGCGCCAGTCAGCATAAGGGCTGCGCTCATGGCAATCATAGCGACCATGTCGGGGCGAAACGCAGGATCCATGCTGAGTACGCTCGCTACGCCCTGCACTTCATTGCGGTAGCCCTTCGGAAAGAGTGGGCGGATAGGGCGGTCTATGAGGCGACCAATGAGGATAGCGTCGTCACTCGGGCGACCTTCACGCTTGATAAAACGGCTGCCGCTAATCTTCCCGGCAGCATAAAACTTCTCTTCATAGTCAATGGAAAGCGGGAAATAATCCATCCCCTGAATAGGCTTCCCTAGCATGGCAGTGCCAAGGACTACGGTGTCTCCATAGCGCGCGAGAACGCTTGCGGTGGTGCGAAAGCCGACGCGGTTAACTTCGAGCGTCAGTGTCCGCCCACAGAACTCCGTTTCGACAACCACAAGGTCTTTGCCGTATGGATTGATAGTTTTGGTGGTAATTTGGCTCATGTGTAGCCTCCTTTTCTTGTTCGGGTATAGAATCCAACTCTCCAGAGGGTGTATTCCCCAGAGGAGCGCTGATGTCCTACCCCGAACGTGTTAAATACTAAGTACTAAGCACTAAATTCTAAACAGTTTATAAAATTCAAATGCTCAAATCCCGAAACAATCTTTTTTTCGAATTTTGGTTATTCGAGATTGTTTAGGATTTCGATATTCGAACTTAGAGTTTTAAGGTTAGCGGCGAATACCAAGCTTTTTAATGAGGTTCAGATACGCCTGCCCATCTTGTGCAGCAATGTACTGCAATAGCCGCTTGCGCTTACCCACAAGCTGCAGTAGCCCCCGGCGAGCCGCAAAATCTTTCTTATTCACCTTGAGGTGCTCAGTCAGCTCACGGATGCGCTCGGTAAATATACCAACCTGTACGGCCGCACTGCCGGTATCTTCCTTGCTCTTCTGCAAATCTTTCACAATTCCACTCTTTTTCTCAGCTGAAATCATATATACAAACAATCCTTTCAAAACTTCCTTAGAGACTACTGATGGCGTTGCATGGGAGTATACCAGATGCCGACCCCTATTGCAATAGATCTGCTAGCTGGACTTGGCCCAACCGGCTCAACTGCGCGGCATTTGCCAGATCGTAATCACCCACTTTTGTACGGCGTAGGCCTGACATATACGCGCCCGTTCCGAGCGCCTCACCAACATCTGCCACCAGTGAACGAATATACGTGCCACTACTGACATCACAGGTAAACCGAACCAGAGGGTATGAATATTTCATGTTTCTTATTTCATATATAGTTACTGGGCGCGGTTCAAGCTTCACCTCCTTGCCCTTCCGAGCCAAGTCATAGGCTTTCTGACCATTGATCTTAATGGCTGAATAGATCGGCGGGGTCTGCATGATACTCCCGGTAAATTTCTGAAGTGCTGCAAGAACCTCATTTTCACCCGGGATGCGCGAATTAACAGGGGTCTTCTCCCCCTCATCATCACCCGTGGTGCTTGTTTGACCCAGCTTCATCGTGACCTCGTACGTTTTGTCGTGTTTGCTCAGCTCAGCAGCACGGCGAGTGTACTCCTTGCCCACCAGTATCACGAGCAGTCCCGTAGCCAGCGGGTCAAGTGTGCCCGTATGCCCTACTTTACAGTTTTTAGGTTTCTTGCCCTCGGCCTGGGCAACAATTTTGCGCACATAATTCACCACATCAAAACTCGTCCACCCAGACGGTTTATCGACAAGAAGTATGCCCTGCATACAATGAGCATAGCATGGAGGGTCGGCTATGCGGTCGGGAATATCGGTGGTGGCGGCACAGGAGGTGGTGGTGCTTGCTCCTTATCTGACTGTGGAGGTGGTGTGCCTGGGAAAGCGCTTACGGGAGCGGCAGTAGCCGGGATTGCAGTCGAAGCGACTGATTGGGGTGACTGCAAACCTGGTAGCAACAGGTTGTCGGTTGAATCCGGAGCAGAAGTGTTAGAAACTGGCTCATTCGCCTCTGTTACTGGCAAGCCAAACCCTGGTGCCGGCTGATACGTTGTGTCTGAAGCAGGTTTTTCGCGTAACTGCGAACCTAGTGGTTGAGCATTAAGGGCTACAATGGGATCTGGGTTAGTCTGGGCGGGTTGAGATGCCAGTGCTTGCTCAACAGCCTTCCGGGCAGCATCAATATCTGCTTCAGGGGTATCTACTGCGGAATTATCATCGGTCATTGCACTAATATGCGGGCTATCAACAACATGTTCTATATCGCTCAGAGTCTGACGAGCAGTATCAATATACTCCTCATTTGTATTGTCAGTGTCCATGGGCGTCAAAGCTGGCATGGCTGGCGGTTGAGGTAAATCCGGCAGCTGGCTGATTTGAGGAAGGCTCGGCTGCACCGGGGTATCGGGCACTGGCGATTGTTGGGTCGTTGCAGAAACTATATCTTGCACCGAGGGCGTCGGCGGTATAGGTTCGGGAATCTCCGGTGGTGTGGGTGCTGCTGGTACGATAGGTGCCACGGGAGGTAATGGTGATACTGTCATGTGCTGACTCGGTTGTTCAGGCTGCTCAGACGGTTCGGGCACTTCTTTGTTGGGGCTTGGAGTGATAACCCGCTCATTGTGCGAAAGTATAGGCGTATTTTGAGCCGGAGTGCCAAGATCTTCCGACGAACCGCCAAGCTCTTCTTCGCTCGTGTTGGCTGTGAGCTCACCTCCTAGCATCGGGGGTTCGACCACTCGATCTCTCGTTACAGCCGACTCGGCACCGCTGTCTCGGGGTAATGAGTCTGACTGACTATGAACAACACCGATTTTTGGATGACTATCTTCGTCTCCGCTTATTAGCTGCCCATTTTCGTCAACCTGAATCTGTGGGGCAGCCGACCGTGGTTGTTCTGGAGGCTGCTCATCTTCGGTGATTTCTTCTTCGCTCTCGTGAGTAGACGAAGATACGGGTGGTAATTCAGTGGGAGGATCGTGTTCGCCATGGTCTATCGCAAGTGTTCCTGGATCTGTATGACCCGCTTCTGCAGCAGGCGTGGCCGTGCTGGCCGTCTGAGGTTCGGGGGCAAGCTCTGCATCCAATTCTGTTGCAATAAGTTGCTGGTTTGCACCGGCCGACATGAGGTTTGCGCTTATACTCATAGTCTCGGGACTGGTACGATCGTTGCTGAATCTTTCGGTCATTGCAACGATTCCTGTTAGTAAAGCCGTCGCTATCTGCGTATCGAGCACAGACTTATCTAGGCTTTGGATGAGCCTCGTAACCATTTCCGACAGACTGCTGGCCTCATTATCTACTATGTTAAGCGTGCCTAGCTCTGGTTTATCTGCAATAGACAGCGTTGCAACGACCGCATCATGTAGGATACGCCCGTGCGCTTGGATTGCATCGTCAAGGTCTGTTTGCTCCTGAACGCCCAGAGCTATGACAACATCGACATTGAAATCTCCCTGGCTAAATTCGAGGTCGTTTTCGGAAATAGACGTCCGGTACGGTGTTATAAAAATCCGAACGACTTGGTCTTCAACCTTATAACGCAGCTTATCAGCCTTGGATTTATCGAGTGCAATAATGAAATCACGCAGACTGTCGGTATTTGTTTCTAGGGTTTCTTCGGGCTTCAAAAACTCTATGGTACTGGGCGTCTGGCCGCTGTAAACCGCCGTGGCATGCTTGTCGAGCTTGTTTAGTGCAATCGTAAGTCCGATAGCGGCAGCAAGCTGGTCAACAGAAGGATTTTTGCTTACCGTAACCAAGACGTTTTGTGCGTCTTTGAGCTTGGCTACGAGTTGTTTTTGTTGGTCGTCCATAAATAGTTTTTATTTGGATATAAAATGTCCGCATAAATGGTACCATAAGCGTATAGGCCTGTCGAGTGTTTTTACCACTTTTTTGACGAAAGCACGCCTCTACTCCTTTACAACAGAGATGGTATGGGGTATAGTTGACTCCGAGCAAATACTAACTCTAGGTAAGAAGGAACTCTATGCCCATTATCAAATCAGCCAAGAAACGCGTAAAAGTAGCCACCAAAGCTACAATCCGCAATAGCAAGACTAAGCGCAGCCTGAAAGCCGCTGTGAAAGCTTTTGGTTCGGCTCTCGGTGCAACTGACAAAAAGAAGGCAGTTAAGGCGCTCGACAAAGTCCAGAGCGAGCTAGACCGCGCAGCCAAAAAAGGCATCTTGCACAAAAACAAAGTCGCCCGCAAAAAGGCTCAGGCCGCTCGTAACGCCCGCACTGCTGGCGTACCAAGCGGTACTAAGAGCGACAAAGTAAAAGCCGCCCCTGTTAAAAAAGCATCCCCGGTGAAAAAAGCTGCCGTAAAGAAGCCGGCAGCCAAAAAAGCTTCAGCGACTAAAAAGAAATAGCCAAACAGAAATAATTTATCTTACTACTTCAGGATCTGCTTGTACTGGCACAAGCCAATTAGCGACCAGTTCGTTGAACAGCTCTATTCCTGTTTATGCATCTGCCTCTGTACCCTCTAATTGTCTCTTGGTGGCACCATCTAACCCACATACTTCGGTTTGCAACGAGCCATTTCCAGTGACCATATACTTGTTGGTTACGGTAGGGCAACCTACTAGCGATTCATCAAGCACGCTCGCCCCTATATCCCCTTGCGTGGGGTCATATTTACCCCCGCAGATCAATAGAGCTACCGGATCAGCGCCAATGACCCGTGCGAATCGCTTATTGCCGCTCTCATCCTCAAAAAATGCCTCTAATGTATATGGTTTTTCCTTGCCGTCTCCACCAAGAAATAATCCCGGTGTCGTGTTTTCGCCTATTGGCGCAAATAGGCCAGAATTCCCTAATTGGGTCTGTTCCCTACGTGGCGTTTCTGAAACGGTAGATAAACTTTACCAAGGGGTGTATTTGTTTGCACGGCGAGAGGAAGACCTGCATCCCGTGCGGCAGCAACCCGCACAAGCCAATCATTAACCTCATATACTAATCCTTCGCGAGCTAGCTTAAATTGTTCCGGTCTTTAGTGTTTGATTACCAGCTTTTTGCGAATCCTGCTCAAATGACATTGTGTTCCTTTTCTTTTTTTGTACTTCTTGCATATAAACAAAAACTATTACTTCATTATAGCATATCGTTGCATTTTACGCAATAGTAGCGTAGTAGCGATCCCTGTGTGACTGACCGACTAGACTATGCCGTCCAAGCATATCAAGCATAGTATGTATGTGAGTAAAGTTTATACAATCTATACGGCAAAGACACAGCCGAGCAATCCTAGTAAATGAGCCGCCACCAGAGAACCATCTACGTGGGGCTCTTGGAAATGTACGGTTTATATCACCCCCGTCATCAGTAGTACCCAACCAAGCATACACCGTGAGTGATGGCGCAGTGCCGTTCGGGTCGGTACAGTGAGAGTGGTAACAAACCCGCGTACTACGGCATCATACCAAGGTTTATGCTGCTATTGCAGCGGATATACTAACTTATCGTATGCCTTACTGTTGTTGAGACCCAATGTGCTTGGTAGGACGGTCTCGTTGAATATTCTTTCATGTGTTAGTGCGTCTAGCTCTGCTTCAATAGCCGGTCGGTTCTGTACAGGTACTTGCTCGATTAGATAGCGACGAACCTCCTTATAATATTCAGGCCAGTCATTACCAAAGAACTTAACCGATTCTGGATCCGTTTTATAGGTAAGGTAGTAGCTTGCCATATCATCGATGTCTTTCTCTCTCATTCCCTTGAATCGGAACTGCGCAGCGAGCGCATCGGCTATCCCGACAATAGCAGCCATCCGCCCCTTGGCTTCAATGCTTGTACGCCGTCGCTGCATAGGAGTCATACGGTCAATGTCTTCGCGTTCTTTACCAATTAAAGTGGCAAGCGCACCACGATCTTCCATAGCCTTTGGTCGCGTTTGATCGTCATAGTCGAGAAGCTCACCGAAGAACCTATCGCCTCTACCCGTGTTCTGTGCCGCTAAAATAATGTGTTTGGATACGCCGTAATCGGATAATTCATTCCATAGCCTACCTTCGCGCAGCACGGGATTATTCCGGCTATTTTCTAGCCCTCCACTGCCCGCCGCTAGCTCGGCCGGCTTCCCTAAATCATGTACTAATGAGGGTGTAAGTTCTGGATGGGTGTCAACTCTGACACTTCCACTTCCCTTAGCAATGGCGGCCGCAACAGCTTCTGGCTTGTCGATATTGTTGAAAAGCGCAGCGGTTGTCAAAGTTTCTTCGTCGACCTTTGCAGCACCGTGTCTTTCGAGTAGCCTTTCGAGATGAATGGTTATGGCAGTAACTCCAGCAATATGCTCTAGCAGCTGTGTCCATTTTTCTTTATCGGGAGCATTTTCGCCTGCAAGTCCATACCGAATAATTGCATCAAAAGCTACGGAGTTGGACGAAAAGACATCTATGATCCACATTTGATAAACCTGCGCTCGGTCACCTTGTTTCAGCGTACTAAGAACATCAATCTGCCTATTGAATCCAGCATTACCTTCATGTAGTGCGCCGACGCAAATAACATGCCCCAGCGTGTCAATAGTTCCTTCAGGAATAGGGTACCGTGGTTGCGTAGGGGTACTTTCAGGGCTGTCCATAATTCCTCTCATAAACTGTGTATATAATAACACAAAATAATATGTTTAGTCAATTACGTGTAATGGTTTACCAGCTTTGCAACACCCAAACAAGGAGAGCAAGCCATGCAAGGCATGTACAAAAGGCTCTTAACTGCCGCAATTAACGGAAAGGAACGGCCTTATACGCTATCCCATCAAACCCCGCGCTGCCCAGCCTTGATTAAATGGAGTAGTTCAGCGGCTTTATTGCGCCCCGATAGACTAGTTCGATCGCCTACCCGTATCTTAAAACAAGACCAAATGCTTGGCCCTTTTGACGACTGATGCTTCCCTAATATCCGCTTCGTGCAGTGTTGCACGCCACCGCAGTTGACATTCTCATTGTTTATCCGGCCGTATGAAAAATGAGATTATTTTGCGAGGGATAGGAGATAGTACCGCACGGCCTCGTCGGCAATGATGCCTTCGGTTTTGGTGCGGACGTCAAATTCACGAAGTGAGGTAATAAGTTCTTTCAGGTGCGCGAGCGAAATGTTTCGGGCAAGCCCTTGCGTTTTTCGCACCACGAAGGGGTTTAGTTTGGCTTCGCGGGCGATGTCGTCAACGCTGCGCTGTTTCGCGGTTTTCACGATAGCCAGCACATGCAGCTGCCAAGCCAGCATGGCAATAACCTGCTGCGACTCAACCTTCAGCGCCCGTTGCTCGTCATAAAGACGCATGGTACGTTTAGCGTCACCAGCAAATGCTGCGTCGAGCAGCTCAAAAATAGTACTTTGAGGTGTTTTTTCAGTTAGGTTTTCTATAGAATGCTCGGTAATTTTCGGGTCAAAAACGAGTAACTTATCGAGCTCCTGCTGCAAGCCAAGCTGGTTTGTACCCACGCGCTCAACAAGCATACGCGCAGCACCACTCGAAATACTGCCACCCCGCTCTTTTGTGTAATCAACTGCAAATCGCGCCAATCCACCCGCATCCAGCACGGCAAACTCTTTGAACTCTGTCAGTTTTTTTAGCTGTTTGTAGTAGGTCAGCCGCTTGTCTAGCTTTGGCTCTACGATTATGACATCGTTTGTATCTGAAACGGCTTCCACAAACGTTGCGAACTTTTCAGTAAATTCCTTGTTCGCGCCCGGCGCGCGCAGTACCACGAGCTTGCGCGCCACCAAAAGCGGCAAACTCTGTACCGCCTCCACCATGCGCTCGTAGCTTGCCTCTTCCCCGTCCAGCCGCTCCACCGCCATATCGCCATGTTCATTCTCGAACGCAGCAACAGCCCGGCGCAACTCTGCCGCCCGCAGCACCTCATTCTCACCAGTTAGTGTGGTTATCACAGTTCTATTTTACCCATACAACTGGCTGCGTGTCCCTATAAAGCCAAAAACTACTACATTTGTGCCTTCGTAGTAGAACAATGCGCGAATGTCTCCGGTTACATTCATGCTTAAGTAGCCCTTGTACTCAGCCTTCAGGGCATGCACCCGCAACGTAGGGTTATCTGGCTCAATAATCAGAAGTTTTATTCTCTGCTGAAAGCGTGCTTGCACAGAAGACGGAAGCTTCTTGTACTGCTTTTTGAACCGAGGGTGATACTCGATACGCACCGTCATTTCTCTAGGTCGGCTATAAATTCCTCGACCGTCTCGAACGGACCGATGGTCTTATCGTCTCTGCGCTCAGCCTCAATCTCGGCAATTATCTTTTCCATCTGCGGCGTGGCCACCTCGACCGCTGGAAAATACACTTGCCCGGTCAAAACCAGCTGATGCATATACGCATTCAGCAGCGTCCCCAGCGGTATGCCATACTGCCCGGCCACCGCCTGCGCTTTCGCCTTAAGGTCTTTCTTCACCTTCACGCTCATAACCGTTGTATCTGATGCTTTTGTAGTACTCATACTACCAAGTATATACTTTGTAGTTTTCATGTCAAGAACAATGAACTACCACGAGCTAACGCTCGGGGAATTGCGGAGGATGGATTAAACTCTTAAACTAGGGGCACCTTATCGATACGGACAGTTCAATGGCAACCATAAAGGATATTTAGCGTTAAGCCCACTGACTATCGCTGACTGGGCGGAAGTTGTGCTCGAGATTTAGGGAGACAACCGAATTTGATACCTCAATAACATGTATGGCTAACTAAGCAGCTTAACTCTAATTTGAAAAGTTATTTATGAGTTCTTAGGAATTCATTTATCTGGTTAGGAATCCTATATTCAAGTGGACTCTGGTCATTTACTCGAGCGCCTACTTTAGGAGCCGTACCCGCAGAGGTAGTAGGTCGGTCCGTATGTGCCCATGCTACACCCAGTATTCCACGAGTGACATCTACCTCAGTAAAACCAGTTCCTTTGGGTTGTTTCATATACGCTTCTGTTAGCGGTTTTCCGATAGTTGCCGGAGCACCATCGGCTTTTTTGAATACAACCTGTTTGCCTATCGTAAACGAGCTAGGTATGCCGTCTGCTGCGAGTTTTCTCATTGCAGCCTTAGGTGTACCCAAGTGCGAAAAAACGATTCCTCTTGCATGATCAACGACATATTCTGCCCTATCATCTCCTACACCCGTAACGAGCAATATAGGACCGACTTCATAGCGAGAAGACGAATGGTCAACAGCCGTAAACCATTCACCATCAGGATTAAGCACCTGTCCGGGTTTTGTAGCCGCTAATATAGGAGAACCCTCTGATGGAACAATCAGGTCCAAAGCCGTTGGATGCGTTTCTATTGCTGCCGTTTCAGGCAAAGGATATTCAAATGTTTTACTCATAAGTACATTATAGCAAAATGCTTGTGATTTGTCAAGGTTTGTTGTTTTGTATGTTGAGGTGTGGAGCACTTTACAGCGTATCGCAAGATTGTGTGAGATAATGGGGGTATATGCCGAGAGTTGTCATAGTTTCCAATCGGCTGCCAGTGAGCGTGAAAAAGGTGGACGGCAAGCTAGAATTCTCCCCTTCGGCCGGAGGGCTAGCGACTGGTTTGTCTTCATACGCCACAACTGGCGCCAATCGCTGGATAGGCTGGCCCGGTATAGCTAGCGATGACCTCACCGACAGCGAACGAAAACATATTACGGTCGAGCTTCGCAAACACCATTGCTACCCTGTTTTCCTTACCCAAAAACAACTAGATGGTTTCTATAACGGCTACAGCAACAGCGTGCTCTGGCCGCTTTTTCATCACATGAAAGTCGACGCGGGTGATACGCCCTCAAACTGGCGCTCATATAAAGCGGTAAATAAACTATATGCCGAGACCACATTATCACTTAGTCGCGAAACTGACCGGCTCTGGCTGCACGACTACCAGCTTATGCTACTACCAGAAATGCTCCGTATTGCCCGCCCCAAAAGTCACATCGGCTTTTTCCTTCACATCCCCTTCCCTTCGAGCAATATATTTCTTGAGTCGAAGCACGCAGCCGAGCTGACAAAAGGACTTTTGGGCGCAGACCTCATCGGCATGCATACATCTGCCTATGTAGAAAACTTTCTGGCATGCAGTCGTGAACTTCAGATTGGGTTAGTAGCACCCAAAAAAGTAGTACTCCCGGAGCGAGTCGTACGCGTGACTGACCTTCCCATTGGCATCGATTACCGTAAGTTTGCCGATGCTAGCCGTTCGCTCGAAGTCACGATTGAACACAAAAAGTTACTCTGGAAATACCTAGGCAAAAAAGTCATTCTTACCATAGACCGACTCGACCCATCAAAAGGCCTCCTAGGCAGGCTAAAAGCCTACCGCATGCTGCTTGCAGAAAATCCGAAACTTCGCGGTAAAGTAGTTATGGTCATGCAAGCCATGCCATCACGCACAGAAGTAGCCGCCTACCAGAAGCTCCGGGTGGATGTCGAAAAACTGGTTGAGCAAATTAACTCCCAGTTCGGTACGCGCCGTTGGCAACCGGTAGAAACTATTTTTTCACCGCTGCCATTTGCACAGTATGCTGCCCTCTATCAACGCGCCGATGTTGCCTTCATTGCCCCTATACGCGATGGCATGAACCTCGTCGCCAAGGAATATTTGGCAAGTCACCCGAAAAGCGATGGCATACTCATTCTCAGCGAAACCGCTGGTGCTGCCGAAGAACTGAAAGATGCTGTACTGGTTAACCCCTACAAATTACGCAGCCTTGTCACCGGCCTAACCGACGCGCTCAACATGACCCCGAGTGGCTTTCTGCGTCGTACCCGCAAAATGCAACGTATACTGCGCCGAAATACCATAGACAAGTGGGCAACTAGCTTTATTGACTTACTCGAGCATCCAATCCCAGTGCCAACCATTCGCATAACCCGTACATTGAGCGAGTCGTTACAGCGTCATCTCAAAGCACAACATAAATACGCCCATAAAAGGTTATTCCTTTTTGATTATGATGGCACACTTCAACCTATAGTACAGAGACCAGAGCAGGCGAAGCCATCTAGTGAAACTATTGCACTGCTCCGAAAGCTCGCAAAAAACCCAAAAAATCATGTCGTCGTCATTAGTGGGCGCGAAAAAAATAACCTCCACGCATGGCTGGGTCATCTCCCAATCACCCTGGTAGCGGAACATGGCGGATGGATTAGGTTCCATGACCATAAAAGTTGGAGGCCGACGACCCAGTCATCTTTGTTATGGAAAGACGAGGTAGAAAAACTATTTGATCAATACACTCAAAAAACGCCTGGCTCAATGACAGAGCAAAAAACTTATAGCATTGCTTGGCACTACCGGAATGCAACGCCATTTTCGGCACAAAAAAATCTCATCGCACTAAAGCAACTTCTCAGACCACTCGCACAGAACCATGGGTTACGCATAAAAGACGGTAAAATGGTGCTAGAAGTTCACCCGCTAGATATTAGCAAAGGTCATGCTGTGCAAGAATGGCTTATAGGGTCAGAATATGATTTCGTTATGGCTATCGGCGATGACACCACCGACGAAGACATGTTTGCAGCGTTACCGCCTACCTCCTACACTATTAAAGTCGGCCGCGGCCGCACCCTCGCCAACTATCGCCTCCCAAACCCAACCGCCGTCCACCAGCTACTACGGAAGCTGTAGCTTTTCAAGCGTTTTCAGAAGTTTTTTATCGAATGTAGCAATGTCGCCGTTTTCTAGTAGGGCTTGAGCTATAAGAAAACAGTCCTCGTAATCCAGTGTTGTGGCGTTAAAAATCTGTAGTGCCTTCGCGTCAACCATCGAAAGCTGTCTGACTGACTCAAGCGAACATAACCCAGTTATAACACCTACTATCTGCATATGGTCGTACGTCATTGTCCGCAAGACATACGTCAGTTCTGCAACCGTGACTGATGTCAGTTCTAAGCTATTTGGCGCCGACGACCGGAGCAACTCCTCTACCTGAGACGCCTGAGCTGGTACATCTTGCAAAAACCAGCGTAAAATATGATTTGCATCTACCAGAACCACTACAGCAGGCCTCTTGCTCGTAACCGCTGCCTTTCTTTATCGGTCAAAGGCTGGTTGCCACTAGGCGGACCAATCTTCGCGCGAAGTTCAGCAGCTGTTAGCGGCCGAGAAATCGATATGGTAGCAGAGTCAGTTTTCGTAAACCGCACCTGCTGCCCCGGTCGAAGCCCCAGCATGTCCCGAAACTCTTTCGGTATGGTCACCTGACCTTTACTCGTGAGTGTGTTCGAATACATCATACCTACCACTATACTAAAAGTATTACTTCATTGTCAAGGTATTACTACGTGAATCACGAAACTCTGTCCCTGTCATTCCGAGCGAAGTCGAGGAATCTCCTTATTTTACCTGTAGCTTTAGGGGGGATATCTTTCGACTTCGTCCGCTAGCCAGCGGACTTCTCTCAAGATGACAGGTTACGGTGTTTTTTAGTTTCGTGATTCACGTATTACTCCCATATTTCCAACCAGCAAGACAATGCTTATGCTATACTTGTAAACTGTTTTTTCCAAGCAGTGAGACTTGAGCCAATATTTGGATGCATCTTGGTAATGACGAAGTAACTTGCATTAATTGCCGCGATAACTGCTTTACGTTCATCAGCTCCAAGCGCCCTTATCAATGCAACGAGTTCTCGCGGATTGCTGAGTGATACATCTACAACCGTAGCCATGAGTTCATGAGCATTATCACGCGAGTGTCCAAGGTACTCTTTGACCCAAGATTCTGTGCGAGAGAAAGAAGATTCATTGAGCTTTTTAAACAATGATTCTTTGTGTATAACATTCGTCCAACCATCTAGAATCTTCATAAAGTCAGTGTCGTTTTTAGCCGTAGTTTGCGAGGCCGTTGTGCTATTGGCGGCAGTGACCGGATCATTTAGTGCGGGGGCAAACTGCGCTTTTATCCGGTCGTACACTTTGCTCGAACCGGTCACCTCGGCGGCATATCCAACATTCACCAGGAGGCTGGCAAAATTAGCATCGTTACAGTCTGTCCAGTTTATATCTCGTTCGGTCGGCGCACCTTTCGCCATGCCATCAACAGTGATAGTCGTAAGTGTTCCGCTCGCAACAAGTTCCTGAAGTTTAGCGAATACTTTCTTAGCATCTCCGTCAGATTTGTCTATGAGACGTTGAAGCGCGCCAGCGTCAAGTTGCAGTGCCTGCTGATACTGTTTATATGTTTCGTCTGATAGCAATTTACATGCGTTCTTTACCAAGCCTGCTTCTTCTTTGCTAATCACTACCTCTCCAAATGCCGCATCGACCATGGCATGAGTTACTTCATGCACAAGCCCTTGGCGCAGCTGCTCTTCGCTCAGCGGGTCATTGTCTGCAAGAAGCATATGTACTTCTTTCTCTCTGCTAGTAAAGTATGGGTTGTACTCCTTCCCGATTATGAAGCGCACGCTCAACAAATCACCTGCGGCAAATGCATTGGTCATAAGTGGCGTGACATCATCGACAATACGCTGTAGCTGCGCAGCCGATTCAGCGCCAACATTACTTCCATCTTCAAAATGTAGGGTAACTTTCCCGTCTTTTACGTACACTTCTGCAAACTGATGTAACGGCTCACTTTGTTTTTCACCCAACGCATAGTAAGCCTTTGGCCCTCTAACATCCCTCAGATCGATGTTCTTTGCAGGATTTTGCAGTGGCGGCAATATCACCGTAGCCGCAGGGCTTGCTATAGCATTGTGCTTGACGAGTGCATCCCTCACTGCTGCATCGACCAGACCACCTGATTTGATGCGCTGTTCCTCTTCGGAAGCTTCGGTGTAGTACGAATCACTCGCTTGGTCGGCAATCGTACTCGCAACATCACCCCTTTTTGTGAGTTCTTCGTAATACTTCCAGCTTTTTCTAGAAGAAGGTGGTGTATTTGCGTACAGTGTAGCCTTTTGCTTTAGACTCGCATTGCGAACATCACCAATATCACCCAATATCGTCTTTGGGTCGTAGTGGCCAAATATAACCGCATATGAAACATCTAGTTCATCAAGCGTATCGGAGTGTTTTGCTGATAGACCAGGCTCGACCGCATCCAGTAAGCCACGAGCTTCATCCTGTTCCATGTCGTTATATCGAACACCATCGAGCACATGCTTCAGTATGCCGCTCTTGAAGATGCCCTGATATGCGTTCCGGACATTTGGGTCGGCAATCTGGTTGACTGCTTTTTGGTAATTTTCTGGTGTAACTGCAATTTTACCCGTTGTAGACCCAGGTATTGGCATAATCTCTTCTGCGCGCCTAAACTGCATGGTCGCTTGCAAAGCAGATGCACCCAACGGCAAAGCTTTAACTTTCTGCTCCAATAGGTCAAGGTTTGCCCCTGGCTTAAGTGCTTCTGCTCTTGCTGACTGTAGCAACGCAATCTGATTTGCTAGCATGTCTGTTGGGGCTGCCCGACCATCCTCTGCAACCACCCCCCCCAGAGCCGGGCGTTGACCCTGATTAGCTGAGCCAGATTCTGAGCAGCCGCTAAGAAGTATTCCCAAGCTAGCAGCGGCCGCAACAGCACGAAGCGCGAAGGGAATTGGGTTTGAATTTTCTGACATATGATTTGTATTTGATTAGGTTATACTAAATACATGGTAGCATGCTTGTGCTTATTTGTCAATTATCTGGCACATTTCGCATATGTGGGTGCCGCGGGCGGCGACGCGGATTTTGGTGATGGTTGTGCCACAGCGGGGGCAGGGTTGGCCGTCTCGGCGAAAGACATTTGCAAAGCTCAGGTAACTCCCCTTTTTGCCTTCGGCATTCACATAGTTTTTGTCGGTACTACCGCCTTTTTCTATGGATAGATTCATAACGGCTTTGATTTCAGATGCAAGACGGTTGATACTTGCTGCCGACACGTTTTTAACGAGTGTTTTTGGGTGTATCTTCGCCGCCCACAGTGACTCATCTGCGTAAATATTCCCAACCCCAGCCAAGACGGTCTGGTCAAGAATAGCTGCTTTAATCGACGTATTTTTTCGCCGCTGCAAACGCTCATACAAAACCTCACCCGTAAATGAACTTTCTAGCGGTTCTGGCCCAACTTTTCTCATAAAATCCATGTTTGGCACTTCCAGCGCTGGGCATAACTTCATCCAACCAAATTTGCGAAGGTCGTTAAAATACATGCGAGTACCGTCAGTGAAGTCAATGTGTTCTCTGGTAGTGTTGTCTGGCAGTTCCCGCACAAAACTATCGTTTGGATGCCCCGCTCCCCACCGCCCGCTTCCAGCGAGAAGCCCTAAATTCGAATATCTAAATTCTAAATGTTTAGTATTTTTTGCTTCTGCACTTTGAATTTGTTTCGAGTTTCGCTTTTCGAGTTTAGGATTTTTTTGTATCACTACAATCTGCCCTGTCATTTTCAAATGGCACGCTAGCGTATAACCACTTGAAAGCTCGATGAACAACATCTTTGCCCTTCGCCACACTCGCGAGACTGTTGCCCCCACCAGAAACTGCTTAACATCCGCTGGTGCGTTCGGAAAACTTTTCAGACTCCCGTAATTATGGACGCCACATACGTTCTTTCCGACAAGCAGTGTCGTAAGCCCGCGGCGTATGGTTTCTACCTCTGGTAGCTCTGGCATGCTCCCATTGTACACCTCCCCAACCTCAAGATATTCCAATAACCCAGACGTACGGTAAAGTTATTAGAACCTGAATCACGAAACCAAACAAAACCGTGATGACGTCATCTTGAGCGAAGTCCGCTGGCTAGCGGACGAAGTCGAAAGACCTTCTTCTCGCCTGTTTGTTCCATGATACAACAAGAAGATTCCTCGACTTCGCTCGGAATGACAGGGATAGAGTTTCGTGATTCAGGGATTAGAATATTGCAGGCAACCTTGCCGTACTTGATACTTAATCATTAATGCCAGATACTTATAGCTCTATGGACGGTCTTGCAGATATACTCAGCAACAAGGATTTTGATATTCCCCCCGAAGCGCAGGCTATAAAAGAATACGTCCGGCGACACTATGACCATGAGGTTACGGTAACCGTTTCACAAAGAAATATCGCCGTAAGCGGACGCAGCGCCGCCCTTATAGGTACATTACGTCTGAACTCGCGGGCTTTGCAGAAAGCCGCCAGCACCGAAAAACGGTTAATTTTCCGGGTTCAGTAGTGCTAGGATGTCTTTTTGCGGGTCAACAGTAGTACCGCAGCGATAATTGCGGGAACACCGAGTGCTACAACCCATATGAGACCTCTGCCATTCGTTGCGTTCTGCTTGGCCGCTGGCGTTGTTTTCGATTCTGTCTCTAGCCCAAGAACCTCGCCGTTACTAGCTGAGGTTGTATTCTGAGTTTGTAGTGTCTTATCTGCATCTAAAGTCGTGTTCGCCCCATTTACGGCACCCTGCGCTGCCGAGGCCGAGAGTGCGGTAGACGCCCCCTGCACAGCTCCTGTCGTAGTAGTAGTCGCTGCTGCCTGGACTTGAGGCGACTCTGTGACCAGCGCAGAAGTATTGCCGAAAGCGTCAACAGTCCGTACCGCAAAATACCGCGGCTGGCCGTCACTCACTCCAAGTGCAGTTGACTGAACCACGCCTGGCGTTGCTGCCATAGTGCGCACAAGTGTGCTTGCATCAGCAATAAATGTTGTGGAGCTCGAAGCAAACACTTGCACCTGGGACGATTCCGTACCGCCGGGGACGAGGAAGTTCAGGACGTAACCACCGGTCGTTGTGGTCTTAGTCACCTGAGTTGGGGCAGCCGGAGCCGTTCTATCAAACTGAACGGTAAGTGTTGGCGATGTTTTCACATCTGATACATCGCTGCCGTGTTGCGTTTTGGTGAAATAGTTGTATGTGCCGTCGCTGGTAAGCGAGATAGGGAATGAACCCGAGTCACCATTGTCTGTTGCGATATTTTGGGTCGCTATGACAATGCCATTCTGGTAAAGCTGCACCGTAAACGTGTCGCTGGGAGTCGTACTCAACACTTGAAAATCTATGCCGAACACTCCTGTGGTCGTCTGAGCCTCAGGTGTCGATATATTTGTCGTCCAGTAGGTTGCAGCCTGCGCGGTACCACCCGCAAACAGCACCAGACCAAACACTAGTAGTAAAGCGCTCGTACGAATTCCGTTGTATGCTAAAGTTCTTTTCTTTTTTCGTGCAAAGACAATCACCGATACGGCAATGATACCAAGCGCAAACAGCAGACTCGAGATAATCTTCTCTCCTGTATTTTGCAACGTGGTCGATGCACCCAACACAACCCCTGCTCGCTGCACCGGACCAGGTACTAGCGGTGAATCTACCGTCACCTGCGTCCCGACAAATGGGTTGTCTGGCGTTAGCGACAAGTTAGAAAACACCGTAGACGCACCCAGGACAGACCCTGCCGATGCAAAGGCGCTGTCGGGATATATTCCATCGCTCGCGGCGATTATTTTAGTCAAATACGTTAGTGTCACGATTTCACCCGGCAACATATCCCCAAGGTTCCAGTCACCAGGGCTAGCATATGTTGGCTCTGTCGTAACCCCTCCTGTTTTCAAGTCGCCGCGTATATTTGACGCTGCTGTCCAACTACCCAGAACATATTTGAAGCCCTCAGGAGGAGTATCGGTCACCGTGGCATCGCTCGCGTAGCCGCTGTCTTCAGGGTTTGTCACAACCAGTGTGTACAGTACGGTGTCGCCCACCTGTTTTACCGAGGATGCGTTATTGGTTTTGGCAAGCAGCAAACGAAGCGGCTGGGTATTACCCACGTAGCAGCGTTGTGTAGCGCCAGCGCCAAGGCGAAGCGATAGGTTATTGGTATTTATCGGGGTTTCGCCCGGTTCACCACAGTACATTCCTGTTTGCAGCCAACCATCCTGGAGTGTCTCGCTCAATACATAGGAGCCGCTACTGACACCTTCAAATATGGCCACACCATCTTGGTTGGTGACTTTCGATGTGAAAGCTTCGCACTCTGCACCTTCACAGGACTCTGAGAGGTTCATCTCCCAGTCTGGCAGCAACTCTTCCGTATCATCGAGTATGCCATTTTCGTTCGTATCGCGGAATTTCGTTACCTCCACACTACCAAGTTGGCTGTTTGTAAATGTACACGTCACGTCTTGGCCAGGACTAAGTTCAAGCTGTAAGGTGCTGCCGTTCAGTTCTGCCCTGGCAGTATCACAGCTGGCGGCTGCAAGCACCCAGCCCTCTGTACTTTGCTCAGAAATAGTTGTTGTCCCTGCCCTCAGAGCCGTAAACGTGCGTTCGTTCGGCGTAACGGTATCGGCGTTTGTATCGAGCGCAAATGGAGTATCACCTACGAGGTTCGTAACAACAAACGAAAATGCCTGCGTTGAACTAGCTGGCTCCGTGACTTTGCGCACCGTCAGTTTCGGTGCGATATCGTTGTTGGTAATAGTACAGGTAGCATTCTGAGCGAGCGCAAGTGTTACGGCGCCGTCTTTCATGATTCCAGCAGTACATTGCCACCCCTCGCTCGCATAACCGGTCGGCCCATCCGCCTCAGAAAGTGCGTAAGCCACGCCGGCCTTGACCACTACATTGGTAACTGCAGCCTCGCCTGTCTTGCCGCTAGGCACAGGAAGCGTGGCATCAGTAGACTGAGCTGTTAGCGTCCAGTTGGTAGCAGTAGCCGTACCGCCATCATCGTTTGTTACAGCTTTCACGAGCGTCAGTGTCGGTGCGATATCGTTGTTTGTAATGGTACACGTCTGTGTTTGACCATTGGCGATTACTAGTTCTTGGCAGTTATTGTAGGTAGTTGCATATCCCGGAGCGTCTGCTTCGACAACTCCATATGTGCCGGAAGCCAGCAAGAGATCATTTTGGCCGTCTTTTTCGAACTTCACAGCACTCGCATCGTTTACCTGGAACGAAAAATCATCGGCTGTGGCCGTACCGCCATCGTCATTGATGACAATTTTTTTAACAATAAGAGTTGCCGGGAGGTCGCTGTTGGTTATAGTACAGGTAGCACTACCGCCAACAGAGAGGACAATACCGCTACACCCACTGTAACTTGGCGCCGCGAAGCCGCCTTTTGGAGTCTCGGCAACATTGTATGTATCTGCATTGACCGATAGCTGGTTACTACCGTCTGCCTCAAAAGCTGTCTGTGCGCCGCTGTTTATTGTAAAGCTGAAGTCAGCCGGGTTCGTTGTGCCGCCGTACTGATTGGCAAATGTTTTAACGACGGTCAACGTAGCTGGCCTGTCGTCGTTCACAATGGTACATGTCACGTTCTGGTCATCCCCCAGTTCTACCGGATGAGCTACGGCCTGACCAGTTGAACTATCAACACATGTCAGCGATTTCTGGTGATAACCTGCCTGGTTTGTTTCTGAAACAGTATATGTCCCAGGTGAAAGTGTCTTGGCGACACCACTTGTAGTGGAGGTGCCGTTAATAAATAGTGGGAAATCTGCAACTTTTTTCGTGCCTCCATTGTCATTGGTCACTTCTTTGACAACCGTTATTTGTCCGGCTTTGCGCGTATTTGTTATGGTGCAGAGAATGTCAGCGTTTTCAGCAACCGTTACATTTAGCAGCGTACCACCTGTGCTGCTCCCTACGACCGCACCCGTGCCGTGTAGATCACGGCATTCAATTGCCGTCGTGTAGTCACTCAGCGCGCCAGATGCTGCTGTTTCACCAACCAAGTTTGCGCCAGCATCAACCACTATCGTACCGGTGTCCGTAAGATTACCTCCGGTAGCTTTTGTTGTGCCATTTACCTGAAGGTTGAACGTACCAGAGTCGGTAGCAGGTACCAAAGATTTTACGACGGAGAGCTTGGCCAGTCCTTTGTCTATAAGAACACAGTCTGAAGGGTCAGAATTTGGCTGTTGTGATGGGTAGGAGCAGGCGTCGATAAGCTGAGCCGCGCCGGAACCAATAGTGCTGAGGTATATAGTGCAGCTTGCGACCGTGTCTATCGGGTTTTCACTTCCGATAGGGAAAGGATCACTCGACTGCTGGGTAACAGTACAGGTATTCAATCCATTCGGGATGACCTGTAGAGGCTGGGAACATCTGTCTACCGTATTATCACCGCACGAATACATCGTGAGGGCGTCGAACACTGCGTGTTCGTCTTTATTTGTACCCTCATTTTTCGTGGTTACGCAAGCTGCATAGTTAACGAGACCATCGCCGTCTGTGTCAAAGAGCGCACATCCGTCCATGCTGTTATTGCCCGACGTTGCAAGCTCATCCCACTGCCATTTAACCGTAATATAATCTGGTAGACCGGTCTTTTCGTAGCAAGCTCTGGTCAAATCTTTCTGATTAGGTTCGTCATTGGCTCCCTGAGCGTCTTTGTAACACAACTCGGCCGCATACGCCGGCGGCTGATTATTTGACACAAGTAGACCCGTACAAAGTAGGGTGACTGCGATTATGCCTGTTTTGATAATTGTTAGAGGTTTGTATTTGGTATTTGTGCGGATGGTTTTTGTTTTGTTCGTATAGAACATGTGCATATCCGACTCCCTCGCCAAATTTCAGCGTTCAGCATAAACGCTACTGCTTTACCCTATTAGTTATACAGCAGTAACTGGTTATATTCAATCAACATTTACTGTAAGAATTCTTACAATTACCCCTGTAATTTTTTCAATAGTTCGCGCAGTTCAGTAGAGAACTGTGCAAAATTTTTATACAAAATTGGGTGCATGCCGACGTCCCCTGCGGCCACGCAAAACCCTTCTCTGTCGTCCGTAAACACACACTCCGCAGGCATAACGCCGAGTCGCTCGGCGGCGATTTCGTATGCCTGATGGTCGGGTTTAGCAAACCCAATCTCAGCCGAGGCAATTACTTCATCAAAATACACGGCTAGTTCATTCCCCGGGAACCGTCTCTGCAGACTCTCACCAGCGATATTACTTAACATAGCTGTCTTGAAGCTCTGGCGCAGGTCTAAAACATAGTTCAGCAGAGCTTCGTCCCGCACTTCTCCGGCGGCGACGCGCGAACGAAATTCATCTGTAGTGATACCCATGATTGCCGCTATCTGTTCTCGTGATTCGCTTGGCTCCATAAGACCACGGTTATTCGCCGCAATAATATCACTTACTTCCCGAGCACCTTGAGGATTTCTCAGGGCTAGATCGCTCCGTATTGCCTGTAGCGCGTCTGTAAGCACCACGCCAAAACAATCAAAAATAATAGCCTTAATCATCCGCTAACATACCCCGTAGGTCTCGTATGGTCTGTTCGGCCGTTTGGTACAAGATACCTCGCATGCCCATAGTTTCAGCAGCTAGCAGGTGCGTAGATTTGTCATCAACCATCACGCAAGCCTCTGGCTCCACGGCTAGCTCACGGCACATCAGCGCAAACATTGCGGGGTCAGGCTTTGTCAGGCCCACGGCAAATGAGCCTATGGCGGCATCGAATAACGCATACTGCTCAGCAGAAAATATGCTTTGGAATACATCGTGGCTTGTGTTACTTAATAGACCAATCTTGTAGGCAGGCTTTAGTTCCTGCGCTATAAAATCTAGTAGTTGGAGATTTGGTCGTGTCTGTTCAAACTGGCGGCGAATGGTTGCCTCGGTCTCCCCAGTTGCACCTACAAGTGCCGCTACAAACGTCTCCTGGCTCGCCGCACCGGCATCCGCCTGCTGCCCGAGCCGCCGCAGCCGCTCCCAGGCCTGGGGTCGCTGACCAAAATGTTTTTCTTTAAAGCCCTGCCAGCCGTTCTGCCCCAATACACCGTATAGATCAAATATAATTGCGTTTATCTCTCCCATGGCTTCTGTATTGTAGCAGGTACCAGGTATTAGCTGGCCTGTAGGCCACGAGAAAATTCATTGTATATCTTCAGGGGGATTTGTCTTTGGAATAGTACGCGCACCGATGACTGCCTGCCTCCAAAGTTGCCCGTGCCACACGGTGTTGACCAGTACCGAAAGACATCGCTACCCGCGTCCGTTAACGTATATACAAATCTATTTTGCAAGGGGCACTGGCCACGCTCATCCTTTTGCGTTGTTTTATTGCCTTTGTTGAAGCCAAGTGTCTCTAATGAGCTCAGAAATGTTTTGTAACCCTCTAGGGTGCCCGGAAAAACCTCTTGCCTGATAACTTGACCATCGTACCCAGTTAGCAATTCTATCTTGCTCTGAGTGGCCTCTACGGTTATTCGGAGTGCTCGGTGCTCTTGATTAACCACAACTGGCCCATCAATGAAGAGCTGCGCGCTCGTGCCAATACGTCCATAGCTGCTCATCTGGGTGGTTGCAACAGGGGTGGTTTGATTGCCACTTGAAAATACACGACTAAATAGCAGGACAATGAGCCAGATGAGCCCAATACACACCAGCAAAAAGATTATTAATCTTACGATTCTCGAACTATTCTCCATCATAGTGTCTACATAATAGCATATTTACACTAGTTTTGCAATAGCCTGCGGTCAATCTGAGGGTTTTCGTCCCAATATTGCGGATGTGCACGGAGATACTCTATGCCCGACCCGCACTTTGCCTCATCTACGCACAGGTGATGCCGACCGAAATCTAGATAGCCGCCGTGGGTAGTAACATAGTCGTTAACACTTGTGGCATATACACTAAAAAATGCACTCAGAACAACGGTCGCGGTGACTATGAGCGCTATCATAGTTCCGTCAAATGCGGCCGTATTCTTCAGCTCATCTTTTGCGCCCTCACGGGTTGCCCTGTCTAGCGCCCGCACGAGCAAGAAAAATGGTACGGCCACCACTATATAAACTGCTGTTACGAACACCATTTGCTTGAAGCCGTTCAGAGAAGCGAGTTCATCCTTAAACTGCAGGCCCTCGAGCCCGATTGCGCCAAGCACCCACACCCATGCGAGAGTAAATGCACCAAAAATGACCGCTGCAGCAAATTTGAGAATTTGGGCAATCGCCCGTCCTACCACTGTAATAACCGTGCCAATTTTGGCGACATTGTCTTTATCGGTAGCAATATCTTTGACCCGGCCAACGATTTCCTTGGCGGTGCCTGGTTTGCCGTAAGCTTCTGCAACTTGCTCCGGCTTTTTAGCCTCTGGCATCGCAACCGCCAGTGCCAAATAAATGAGTATCATGAAACCCTGTGAAATAAACAATAGTACGACAAATATCACCCGCATGATGGTCGTATCGGTGCCAAAATACGCCGCCAGACCCGCACATACACCAGCTAGCTGACCTTCTTTCGGCAGTCGGTACAGTTTGCGCGCCGATTCAACACCCGCCCCCGACTCACCCGGTTCATCTTCATCTGTAGAACCCTCTTGGACAGGCCCTATCTTCTCTAGGACTGCTCGAACTGTTTCTGTGGCAATGACATTCTTGCCGGTTTTGAGTTCGCCAGTGCACTTATCTGCTATGGCCTGCTCTATATCGGCCAATATCTCTGTTTTGTCCTGGTTTTTCACCAGCGTTTTTTCAGCCTTGCTGAGGTAATCCTGCAGTGCTTCATAGCCAGCCTCTTCGACCTGATACGCTCGCCCATTTAGATTTATTGTTACTACCTTTTTCATCGCTTGCCTCCTAGTGCTTCCAAGCTTTTGTATAATTCGTTCCAGTACACATGCAGCTCTGCCAACCGCGCCTTACCTGCTGGCGTTAGGCTGTAATACTTACGCGGTGGACCAGCTTCGCTTTCTGCCCACTCATACGCCAGATATTCATCGCGTTTGAGTCTTGAAAGCAGCGGGTACAGCGTGCCCTCGCTGGTGGCAAACGGCGTTCTAAGCAACCGTTCAAGGATGTCGGCTGCGTATACCTTGCTCCGAGAAACTGTACTGAGCACAGCAAACTCAAGCAGCCCTTTGCGTAATGGGGCGAAACTGTCATCTATTTTTTCTTTGTCCAGCATGTTAAAAGCTACCTTTCCATACCAAGGTACCATGCCAAATATTATATGTCAATAGACAACGTTATGCTCAAGGACAGTCCTTGAGCATAACGTGTACTACATATCTGTTATTTACGGGACATGTTTTGAGTATTCAGTTTTTGCAGTAGCCGCTGCCGCTGAGCACACTGTTTTTACATAAGTCGTCTTTTACATTCAGCGTGTTCACCGTTTTTTGCCGCAGGTCACTCACCTTTTGTTCGGTACTTTGCACGTATGTTACCACTTTAAAAACAAGGAACCCGAGTATAAGCAGCGTGATGACTATAATGCTTCCGAACAAGCTAATCCAGAAGTTAATAATCTTTAGCTGGCGGGTGAGTTCACTTGCTAGTTTATCGTCTATGAGTGGTCGTTGCTGTTCCATATGTGTCCAGTATAGCGCGGATTGTCTTTCCAAGCTCGGTAGTGTCTGTAAAACTAAACCCCGCAATTTCGCCGTACCGTTCCTTTTCTATCCGCCACAAGATGACTTCGGTACGTTCACCGCCGTGGCCGTTCATTTCACCTATATAGCCCAGCATTTCCGCCGCTGTCACTTCTTCTTCGCTGAGTCTACCCTCGCGCAGCAAGTCGTAAATACGGTGACGGTAGGCACTTGGGGCTTTGCAGTCAATGTTTACGTATTTTCCGGTTGCTGGGTCCGTGATAACCATGTCAATCCCCAGGGCGTCGCTTGCCCGGCTGGTCATTGATGCAGCAAAGCCTTCCTTTTGCACACCGCGGTACACAGCTATTTCGCGACTGAGTCCTTGCACAATAGCCTGGTACTGCTCGTCGCTAAACCCCCGCACCCCAACTCGTTTGCAAAACCAGTCCATGAGCCGTTTCGCTTCGTCGCTAAAGCCCGCCAACAGCGGCTCGTCGAGCGCCAGCACCGTCGACACAAAGGCGTCGTTAAAGTCTATAAGCTCATACAAACGCTCCCCCCGACTATGGTACCCGTGGGGGTGCTTGTCCATCTGCCCCTGTGCCAGAGCAGCCTGCGGTGCTTGCAGCACCAGTGCCCGCAACCAGTGCCATGCCTTCGCACCACTCAGGTTCGCAGAAGACTCTATGTCGCTAGCCTCTTTTTTGGCCTGTTCGATAAGTGGTTTCAAATGCTGCACATCGGGCTGCCCGCGCCAACGACGACTCGCTATGGGCACTCCGTTGCGCAAACTAACCTGCACATCTTCGTACAGCGTCCGCGCACCCGAACTCTGCTTTCGCACCCTTCTCCCTGCCCGATAATCCCCAAATTTCTGCCACACCGCAATCACTCCCCGTACACCTGTGCATGTGAGCCGACATCCGTAAAAACATACGCTTCGTCTGTTTCGTAGTAAATAACTCTCACATCGCCGCTGACCGAAAAAGCGCGAAGCCCCAGCATATTCCCATCGAGCGCATGATCAAATAAGGGAGCACAGCGTTCACCGCTCTGCCACTGTGCGAAACGCAGACCAAAACGCTTTTTGAGTTTTTGGTCATGTACTATACGTTTTTTGTACGCTTTTATGAAACTTTTATCAAACTCAATCGGCTTCATAGAGAGTTCAGGTACTCTAGAGCGTCGTCGGAGCTTGTAAAGCTTTTGACGCTCCCCCTCGCTTTGTCTCTTTCATGTTCTACAGCATTTTGTTTCCACCGTTCGACGACATGCTGTGGAGGCGAACCCCAGTTGTCTTCTACTTCCCCAAAATCAACCCGGCGCCCGTCCACCAGCGCCCTTCCCACATATCGGAACATAGCCTGGGTAGAATCAAACCCTAGGCTGCTCGCTTTTAAAGCAAGCTGACTGCGAAAGTTTTCATCGACCGGTATAGTTATGCGTGATGTGCTATTCATAGCGATAATGGTATCAAAATACATCTAGAATGTCAACTAGGTGTCCTCTGGATGACATTTTGATACACATTACAAATAACCGAGAACGGCTATGACGGCAAAGAAAACTGCAATAGAGATGCTTTGCAGCAAAGCAAAACGCTCGTACATGCCTCTTATACCCCAAAATATTCCGAGTAACGTTGCCTGTACGGCTATTGCTAGCAGAGCAAGGTAGCCGCCCGTTGTACCCCAGTTTTCAAGCGCAAGCAGCAGCAAAATAACCGGCATGAGGACAACCATGGTCCATGAAACGGCAACGTGTACTCTCCCCTGCCATTTTCCTTCATAGTGCGGGCTTAACGCCAGCAGAGCCAAACATGCTATAGCTGCTCTCAGGCCATACCGCAGGGCAACACCGTAGTCATACTTCGGTATAAGCCAGCCCTCAAAATACACTGCTAGCAGCGCCGTTGCGATAAGCATGGCTCCACCGAAAACAAAAGTTGTATCTCGCCGCGCGGAAGCATGTAAACTCACCGACCAATACGTCCCAAATGGTACCCGCCGAAACACATACAGTAGCCCCACTGCCGCTACCAAACCCCCGGCCAAAAAACATTCTCTCGCCCAAATCATACGTCCACTTTACCCATTTTTGTGCGCAACAAGCTGTATGAGATCGTCTTTGTGAGTCGAAAGTATATCTCGCTCAAAACCAAACGCGAGCGCTTCTTTTACGTGGGTCAGTTCATCTATCACAAATCCGTGCCTTGTTAATACATCTGTTATCGAATCATCTGAGTGAAAATACCGGCTTGCTGTGACATCGGGGCGGTCGATAGTATGATACGTAGTCATGCATGTCGTTGGGTCGTACAGCGACTTGGGGTCTTTCGCTTCTAAGCAGTCCGTCGATCGAACAACGACAAATAGTTTACCGCCACCATGGACTACCCTGGCAATATTTTGCGCCGCTTTCTCTAGCTGCTGTTTTGGCAAATAGTGAAGAACCAGTCGAGCGTATATAAAATCAAATGTTTCGTCTGCATATGGAAGATCGCTTGCGATATCCTCCAAACGTACCTCTACTTGGTCAGATACACCAGCGTTTTTCACTGCGTCTTGAGCCAGACCAACGCCGGACCTATCAATAGTCGTCGCAATGATACGACGCTCAGATAACCGCTGCGCCATCTGTATTTCTGCCGCTCCAGCTGTTGAGATGCCAACACTCAACACAGACTTATCAGCCTCTGTTAATAAACCTAGCCCATAGTCTTCGGTTAGTGAATACAGCCTCTCCATAACTCTTTATTCTACTAGTTCAACATTGGGTAATTGACGAGCAAGTTTTTTATCAAATGTAAGCAACGGTATAGCACCGTTCAGCTCAGCATACACCGCTAGGCAACAGTCAACAAACGATAACGCAGTATGTTTTTCATACAGCGGCAATGCTCCAGAGAGTACTGACCTATTGCAGTTTACATTTGCCTGCGCCATGATAGCGCGGAAATTGTTTGCTACCATGCTACGAGGCAGACCTATTACCCTTTCCATGACGTATGCAATCTCTTCAAGTACCATGTCCGCGACATGCAACATGTCTTTGCCAGACATAACCCTGTCCGTCAAATCTTGTTGAGTGGGCACATCACCCAAAAGCCAGCGAAGCAAGAAGTTTGCATCGAGTGATTTTTCCATACTATGCTTCACCTAACGCATATTTTTGGCGATACTCAGCTATTTTAACAGCATCAATCTGCTCTTGCGTCGGCACCTGTACAATGTGCTGGCGCATATATTCCCTATTTTCTGTTCGAACAGTCTCAATGCTCACAGGAGCTAAAATAGTCAATTGATTACCATGCATACGTATTTCTACCCGCTTCCCGGGCTGTAGTTTCATGGCTGTCCGAAATGCTGCCGGCAAGGTAATCTGCCCCTTGCTTGTCATGGTAGATGTCGCATATGTTTTCATGGTAAGAAATATACCATACGTAATACTTTTTGTAAATGTATTACGCTGGAATCAATATCGCGACCACACCTAGGAGCTACAGTTCGCCCCAGTTGTCGCCTATAGAGGTGTCTACGGCGAGTTTTACGGGGAGATCGGGGTAAATGGCCTCCATGGTGGTTTTGAGTATGTCCGCCACTTCTTCGGCATCTTGCTCGGCACATTCGACAAGGATAGAGTCATGTATCTGCAACAACTGTTGCGGCCCATCATGACTCATGTCTCTTGACTCATGACTCTGCGCAAACTCCTCGAGTTTTCGCTCCACCGCCACCATTGCCAGTTTCATCAGGTCTGCTTCGGTGCCCTGTATGGGCATGTTCATTGCCGCGCGCTCGGCGGCTTGCCGCACAATGAAATTGCTGGAGTGAATGTCTGGCATGGGGCGGCGACGGCCGAGCAGTGTTTCGACATAGCCATCTTTTTTGGCC
>JBASZU010000086.1:0-2134 GCA_049661165.1 Saccharimonadales bacterium (SeqCode) | reverse complement strand
GTCCTAGCGGCGTGTACGCGTAGACACCTGCCATAACTTTATAGACATAGCCCGCCCGTATAAGTAGCTGGGCATTGTGAGCAACCTCATCGGCAGGAGCGGTTTTGCTGGTTCGGGTAACGAGTTGTGATACTTTCATGGTAAATCCTAGAGTTAAGAGTTATGAGATAAGAGTTAAGACAAAAGGCCGCTTGTCCGCCGCGGCGGCATGGTACGTGAATCTGGCTGGTGGAAAACTCGCTTCATTGCCACCATTGTACGCTATGCTCCGGCTTATTTGAACAGAAATAGATAGGAAAATGCGACCATATTTTTCATGGCGTGAATGAATATAGGCGCCCACAAACTCCCTGTTTTTTCGCGCATGTAACAGAGCACCACTGAGAGAACGGCGGTGTCAATGGCTGCAATCCATAGCAGCGGTTCACCCGACCCAAACTGCAGGTGTGCAACCCCAAACAGTATGCTTGTAAGTAGTGCGCCGTACAGAAAACCAAGCCTAGTTCTCAGGCTCGTAAATAAATAGCCGCGAAATACAATTTCTTCAGCTATGGGCGGCAAGACGACCAGACTAACGAATACAAGGAGTAGCTGCTCGGCCGACCGGGCAGTTTCAAAGCCAATCTGTTGTTTCTGCTCGACATCGAGAGACGGTATGAGTGCATTTGCCACGCTCGCAACGACAATATACATAACAATGTACGCACCAAACCCTTGCAGTGCCCGCCCGATATCACGCAGGCGCAAGGGTACCAGCCCGATATCTTTCCATTTCTTCCGATGCCAATGTAGCAGCCAGTATATGCCGCTCACCGTTAGCGCTTCTGCGAGCAGTATGTAATAAAACTGCGCACTAACCGCATCCTGCAGCCACTGCGTTGCGCGGTCGGTGCTCCAACCCATGCCCGTTAGGACAAAAACTAGTATAAACGCAGCTGCAATCTGCGGCGCAATATACAAAAACAACGTCCAGAGCACGGTTGGTAGCGGCTGCCAGGCACGGCCCTCGGACACTTGCGAGTGTGGCAATTTACCTGGGATGTGTGTTTTAACTTCGGTGTGTTTCACCTCATTTGGTAAAACTGGCCCCCTAGAAGAAGCGTTTGACATCGACAATGGTAATTAAAATAATAAGCCCAATCAAAAGCATAAAACTCGCCCCAACAATGTTTTCCTCCATTTTGGGGGTTAGCCGCTTCGCCTTTGTTAAACGGCTAGCGAGCATAAGGTAGAGTCGTCCGCCGTCGAGCGCCGGCACCGGCAACACATTCATAATGGCCAGGGTGAGCGATATGATAGCAATGATAAAGAGCATGAAAAGTATACCAAGCGAGCTACCACCCTTTAGTACAAAATATATACCGAGCGGACCAGACACTTGGCTGCTCGCTTCTGTCTGAGCTTGCTGCCGCGCTTCGGTATTGCCTGTGACCCCGCCTGCAATAATGCCGCCAATCCCACTCAGTGCCGTACCAATACCCTTTAGTGTTAGTTGCGTAAACTGTGCACTCAAACCAACAGCCACAACCGGCGCCGACCACGTAGAGCGGCGCAAAATAATTTCTTGTGGAGCTACCCCAAGGTAGCCTTTGGGATTGTTCGTTTTGCTGCTTGACTGGACGGCAGCTTCACTGAGCAGCGTTGCCTGCGTAGAACGGCTCTGGCCGCCGCGCTCATACCGAATAGTTACCGTTTGCCCCGCAAACTGCTTTGTGACCTCTGACAGCTTTTGACCGTTCATGGTGACTGTTTTATTCGCAGACGCAAAGCTAAGTAGTTTGTCTCTTTCTTGCAAGCCCGCTTTCGCGGCCGGTGTTTTTTCCTCGACATACCCAACAAGCACGTCATGCCTGGTAATTTTTGTGTCGCTAGTAACGGTAAACTGGTTATCAACCAGTTTCGGCATGCCAAAGAGCGCGAGTATGGTAAACAGTGCCAAAGCCGTTACGAGATTCACCGCGACACCCGCCAGCATAATCTTTGCTTTTGCCCAGTCGCTGGCCGCGCCGAAACTGCCCTTCTCCGTGTCGCTATCGTGTTCGCCCTTTAGCTTTACAAACCCACCGAGAGGTAATGCATTTATAGTGAAATCCCACCCGCCTTTCATTTTTTTGCCCCACAACTTCGGCGGGAA
>JBASZU010000085.1:0-5597 GCA_049661165.1 Saccharimonadales bacterium (SeqCode) | reverse complement strand
GTGTAGGTGTAGGTGTAGGTGTAGGTGTAGGTGTAGGTGTAGGTGTAGAAAGGCTGTATGAGCCGCCAGAAGTAATCCCGTTCCAAATCTCTGTGCTGTCGGCTGCTCTGACTATATGACATGTGTTAGCAAAAGACACAGAAGTTGCGCCACTCCCCCCTAAGACCTTAAAGGCCACACTACCAACTTTCTGTGTACCGCTCACGGTTGTCCCTGGGGACGTTCCTCGAGCAATTTGCACGCTGCCACCTCCGCCGGTGGCGACTGCAGGCGTACTAAATGCCGAACCAGAAAAATCGATGCTTAAAAATTGCAGCTTCGATGAATCATAGAGCAAATCCGCCTCAATTACATTTATGGGATCAGGACTGGTAACGTTAATTACTACCGATATAGTAGTATTTTGTACAAAAGTACCAGAACTTGGCGATAAACTGAAGCTCGCTGTTCCTGCCGCTGAAGTAGCCTTGTGCACACCGGCTGAGAGCACTAATAGTGCAGCACCAAATAGTGCAAATAAGACTTTGCGTGTTGCCGGGCCTATATGTTTCATGCCGAACAGTCGATATCTTAGATGTGTTATTCTCGGCACTGTCAACTACCTTTTCCAATTCGTTAGTACTACAGATAGATCAAAAACGTTCACAATCGAATCACCAGACACATCTCCCTGTCCCCAAGTAGCGGGCGTTGTATTCCAGTTTGTAAGGATAATTGATAAATCAAATACGTCAACAATACCGCTCTTATTAACATCCCCTGGAGAAAATGCTTGCACCAAGTTATTGACATTCATTGTGACATTTGTTGATGAATTCTTGTTTCCGGCAGCGTCATATGCTGTCGCTCGTATTGTCTGGTTGCCGTTGCTATATCCGTTAGTGTTCCAACTAAAGGTATAGGGGCTACTTGTGTCGGCTCCCATCAGTAAGTCATTGATGTAGACTTCTACTTTTGTTACCCCTATATTATCCGATGCCGCAGCCGTTATTGTTGCGGTTCCTGAGACAGTTTGTCCGGCCGTTGGGCTAGTGATCGAAACTGTAGGTGGTGTTGTGTCGGGGGTGATATTTGCTACATTAACTGAGACTAGGGACGAGAGTTTTGTGAGCCCGGCAGTATCTGTCGCTTTTGCGGATATGGCGTGGCTTCCATTACTAATTGGCGTTGTTGAGAGCTGGGCGCTGTATGGACTAGTTGTATCTGTAGAAAATGGAGTTGTTGAGTCATCTAGGTAAAACGATACACTATTTATACCTATATTATCCGATGCCGCAGCCGTTATTGTTGCGGTTCCTGAGACAGTTTGTCCGGCCGTTGGGCTAGTGATCGAAACTGTAGGTGGTGTTGTGTCGGGGGTGACTGTACAATTATCTCCGATGCCTATGGGCACGCAGGTAGTATCCTTTGTAAAAATGAGTTTATCTACGCCTACTCCCACCTCTCGACCGTACAGCTTATAACTATGGGTGCCAGAGGTGAGGTTTACATTAATCTTCGAAGTAGGATTTCCATCTCTTGAATCGACCCAAGTCCATGCTGACATAGGCAGAGAACTGTCTCCTACGACGATACCGCAATATGTGTTATCAATTTCGAGGATGTAAGAATCTGCAGAAGTGTTCGTGGTATTTCGTATTAGCCTACTCCACACTCGATATGTTCCTGTGTCAGAAACAGTAAAACTTCCTGTTACTATTCCGTACGTTTGGGCGGCAGAGGAGCAGGCAGCATGAACAGTTGAAGCTTTTGACATAAATAGGATTTGGGCAGTCAAGGCAACAATCGCCAAGGGTATAGATATCTTCATCGCCATAATTGTCTATAATCACTATACGAGCAGCCACATGGAAAGTAAATATGATTATCTGAGTATACTCGAGCTTCGAGCATGTGTCGTGAGCATATAGTTTTGTACGAGTTATTCACGATATATCGAGTGGTTTTTAATCCAGCCGTGAGCTCCCCGGGTTATGCCATTAGTATTGCCTGTTTTGCCCGACTCTGCAAGCTTCGCGAATGGCAACACGGTAAATGTGAAGGTGCTACCCTCGTCTACTTTGCTACTCACGGATATTTGACCGCCGTGGGCCTGTACAATTGCCCGGCTGAGGTACAGGCCAAGCCCGGTGCCACCTATTTGAGCGCGGTTGCGGTGGTTGCGGTAAAATTTGTCAAAAATGTGCGGCAATATACTGGCATCTATACCGAGGCCGAAGTCTTTCACGCTGGTTTCAATCATACCGTCTGCATTTAGGACAGCGTTAAGGTGGATCTCTTTGGTGCCTTTGGAGTATTTGATGGCATTGTCGAGTAGGTTAGCGACGACTTCGTAGATGCTGTAGCGGTCTACGCCGACAGTTGGTAAATCTCGAGCCACTGTGGCTTTGATGGTAACATCTCGGACACCCGCCCGAAGCCGTAAATCGTTGACGACTGTACGAAGTACATCTTCCCACTTCTCTTCTTTGAGCTGCAGTGTGAGCTGGTTGTCCTCTATTTTGGCAACGTTTAAGATGTTATCGACAAAGGCTGCAAGCTGCTGAGCACTAGCATCCATTTTTTTCATAAATCCTTTCAGTTCGGCGTTTAGGCTTGGGCCAAGCTCTTCATCGAATACTTCTATGTATCCGCGCAGTAACGTTAGTGGCGTACGCAGTTCGTGAACTGTGAGGGCCACAAAGCTCATCGCTTGATCGTCCTGACTGTAAACCTCGGTGTGGTCAAACAGAATAAGCAGTGTTTCGTAGCCCATGGGGTTGTCGCTGTTATAGTGTGCCGCAAGGTCAAACTGTTTCGTGTCTTTTTGGCCGGGCAGACCTATACGGACACGCTCCCAGCGCATGTCGGCGGTAACGCTGTTTTTCCGTACAATCCCTAACCAACTGTGGAGCGTGCGGTCATCTGAGAAGGACATATCCAGTGCGGTGTAGACATTTTTTGTTTCGAGCTCATCGAGCGGCTGGACAAAATATTTTATAGCGGCATCGTTGACGTAAACAATATTGTCTTCTTTGTCGAGCACAAGCATTGGGAGCGGCAGTGAATTTGCAAGAAAATTTGTGTGGATGTCCTGGATTTTTTTGGTGTTCGTCCTTTCGACGTCACTGACGACACTGGCCATTTGATAAACGTGATTCACCAGGTTTGATATGAGCTCACGGCCGTACTGGAGCGTTTCGACGTTTGGTGCGGCCTGGGCATCACCGTGAGGTGCGACGTGCTGTATGGCTTGCCAAAGCATGTGGATGGGCTCGGCACTGGCATGACTAGCAAAACGGGCAAATAGAATACTGCCACACAGGGACAACAGAGACATAGCTAGGAGTATGGTGGTGGTCGAAACGGTTTCTTTGGTTGCAAGCAGCCAGCCCGTCCCGATAACGAAGGTTTGAAACGCGACCATAATAAGCACCAGTCTAGTCGTAAGCTGCCGGCGATATTTACTGAAGAAATCCATAACTTACTGGTATACCAAGCGGTCTGTGCCGCTCAGGGCGGTTATCCATGTCTGGCCGGGATTGAGGGGTAATGGTTTACCGGCGCTGTCAGTGAACGTGAGTGGTGAGGTGGTGTCGCCTTTACTCCAGGTACCCGTGGTGACGGTACCATCTTGAAACACGTAGGCTTGTCCGCTGCCGATAACACCGTATTGTGAGTGCTTATCGCTGGCGACTCCGTAGGTGGTGATAATAGCAATCACAACCTTTGGCTGAAGTTGGGCTTGTGTACCTGCGCTGTTGACTACCATATGAGCTGCCCCGCCCTGGCTACGTTTGTAGCTATTGCTAGAGCCGTCGTAGTCGAAGCGAGCGTTGTATTGACCGCTGGAGATGTTGAAGTTGATTCCCGTGGCGGGAGTGCGCGTCTCTGGTGCGGCAGTTTGCTTCTTCGCAGATGTCGCAGCCGAGGGAGCTTTGTAGGGCTGTTCGGCTTTTCTGGTAAAGCCGGTGAATGACGCGGTGCCATAACCTCGACTACTCGCGAGCTCGCCGAGTTTCGGTATGCTGGTGTACAGGTTGTGAGGCGCATAGCGACCCGATATTCGCCAGAATATGCCTGGTGTGTCGTTGAGATCTTTGGTGCCCCAGGCACGGATGTCAGCAAGTGCCTCGGGGCTGCCGCCAGCGTGGGCGTAGGCGCAGTCAAAACTCATGCACCACTGTACATAGTATGGCCGTGCGCTGCGTACGGGGCCAATGTAGTCGGGCTGCATATCTTGGTAGAGTGTGAGAAAACGGGTAATACCTCCCTCGGCTATCGCCTCAAACACAACACTAGCCTGGTCGATACCACTCTGGGGCCGGGCGTCGGGATAGTGGTTTTCGACCATTACGCCGAAGACTGGTCGTTGGTTGACACTTGGATCAACCTGAAGTCCGCTGAGAGCACTTGCCACGGTCGTAATCTTGGGCGCTGGTTTGGCCGGCCTCTTTGTGAGATACACCCCGCCCTTCACCGATGGACGGGTCAGATAGTATGCCCCCGCTCCGCCGCCCCCAATGAGCAGGAGCGATAGTACGGCAGCCGGTATAGTCCACTTTTTGCTCAGCGTCCAGCGGGGCGAGAAAAACCGAACGGGTGTTTTCACCCGGGATGGTGCATCTACAGGGGCGGTGTTCACTTCATTTGCCGTTTCGACGATTTCATCGGGCGGAACAAACGAGGGTTCGGCGGGTGCTTGCGCCTCAATATGCTCGCTCGCTTCCTGCTCGGCGGCAAGCTCATGGATAGACCGCTGCGGTTCTTTTTCGAGCGGTTCTATACGTTTTGGTTTGCGGCGCGAATCATCCCCACCGACAAAGTCGCTAATCATAAGCACTATTGTAACAGAAAATATTTTGCTTGTGCTTGCTTATGAAGGCGAGCTTCGTTATCCTTGACACATCAGTTATACATTACCCATCTGTCGTTAAGGAGTAACGTAAATGTCAGAAGCCATGATTTTTGATTCCTCAACATACCGGGTTAGCACAACAAAATTAGACTATCCCAATGACGCAACCGGCTTCGTTGCAGTTCGCATCCAGCCTCCGCTTACCGAAGGCATTGCCGGGGGTGTAACTCGCTCTCTTCAGGAAGAATTAGGTCTTGGCGATGTGCAATTCTATGAGTCGACTATTCCACGCAATGAACATGCCAAAGCACCTGATGGCGCAGAATCGTCTACTGTGTTTTTGATTAGACAAAGGCGTGCCAGGGGTAAAGGCTCAAATCGAAATGAGTTGGAAGTAACTTCTAGCAAAGAATTAACGACTATGGTGATAGAAGGAATAGCATCGAAGTTGCCTTTTGCTCGTTTTCAGATTGATCCCAAAATTCAGGTGGTCAAGAGAGCAGACAAAGTTAATAATAGCCCTACTGCCACGTAAAACCAGGCAAAGACTAGCTTCTTTCTACTATTTGCTAAGTCTGCTCAGTGTATTACTTTTGCCCAGGAGGGCGAGGGTGGCGTCGAGCTGGGGGCTGAATGGTGCCCAGGTGGTGTAGATGCGGATGAGGCTGAAGAGGATGCCGGGTTTTTGGCCGGTTTCTTCTAGGAGCTCGTTCAGGGCGGTTTGAATGTGTTCTGCGTCCCACTGCTCTACCACTGCAAG
>JBASZU010000084.1:0-2285 GCA_049661165.1 Saccharimonadales bacterium (SeqCode) | reverse complement strand
CTAATAGATGTTTAAGGCGTGGTGCATCGTAATTCTTTGGGCAGCGCGCTAGCGTCCACGTAGCCAGCTGGTAGACTTCATCCGAAGCGTGCCGAGCGTGAGCACCAAAATAAAGTTCGCCTTTTGGTGAGCGTAGTAGCTTGCTCCAGTACATTACAGCAATCGGACGGAGCCAGCGACTATGGAGTGTGACGAGGTTCTTTGGTGCACCGCCAAGGTGTTGCGCCTTTAACATAGCGAAGCCTTCCTCGATCGCACGACATAGGGTGCGCATCGCCTCGCGGTCATTCGCAAGATCGGCCGGCAGGCCGTTCTTGCGCAAAATAGCAACCGATATACAACTGATAAATACTGTGTGATGCGCTAGCCAGCCGTCCATATCAGCGATGTCTTGTAGTGTAAACCTTCGCGCGCTTAGGACGTCATGAATTACTTGGCTTGTCGGCGAGTCGGATACTTCGAGCGAGGTTGGCTGCTGATCGACCGGAATATACTCAACAACAGCATCAACGATACTGCCGCCGATGCCCGGAAAAGCGAGTTGGACAGTACCGGGTAGGTCGCTAGGAATTATCTTATGCCCGTCAGGATTGTTACCAAAAAATACGATATGCGGCGAGCCTTTTAACTTCCGTAATGCCGGGAAAGCACTCGCCAGTTGATCAGCGCGCAGCGCGACGATAACAAGATCGAACTGCTGGCCTGATGACGTGCCCGCCACTTGTACCTTAGCAACCTCTGTTTTACCAGTTTGTACGTTTTTGAGTCGAATCCCATCTTTTGCGAGCTTACGTTCACGCTCTCCAAACGCCAGAACCGAAACGCCATGACCTTCTAGTGCAAACTGACCAGCATACACGGAGCCGATGACGCCACTACCGATAAGAAGAATTGAAAGATGTTTTGCCATAGTTCGAGTATAGCATCACCGAGGATATACGAGCCACCTATGTAGAGGACAAGCAAATATTATCTGTGGCGGCGCAGATAATTGAGCTAAAGGAGTTTTCCGGGCGTACGGGCTTGCGTATCGCGGGCATAATTGTAGAAAAACAAACGGCGAAAAAGCCAGGACGCCCAAAGTTTAACAAAATGCTAGAGCGCATAGAAAACGGCGAGGCAAACGGCGTTTTGGCGTGGTTGCCCGACAGATTGTCGCGCAACACGAAGCCCGCAAGGATCCGCTCGGCCTCGGCACGCTTCGGATGAAGTCTACCAGCTGGCTACGTGGACGCTAGCGCGCTGCCCAAAGAATTACGATGCACCACGCCTTAAACATCTATTAGAGCAGTGATCAGACGTTTAGAGAGGGCGCAAAGCGCGTCGGCTTTAGCCGACTAGAGACGCGCAGCCTCTGCCACAAGTGGCAAGGCGGACCACCAGAAACCCCCTTTCAACTAAAAAAGAAATTCCGCGGGGGAAATCTCAAAATAATGCAAAGGGTTTTTCTGGTGGGGCGAGCGGACGTGAAACGCCCGCAGGTGTCGGGGCTGAGCTTGCGCTTCAGCCCTCACACTCAAATTCGGTTCGAACTTGGTCATAAAACTCCACCAAGTAAAAGATCGAGTGCAAGACTCGATCTTTTACTTGGTGCAAGATAGTTGACGCATTACAAACGGCAGCTATCGGTGCTGACAATGATTATAAACTAAAACATCTTGTTGAGGTATTCAAACTATCAGGCGATTTGATATAAGAACAGTCAGAGTTTCAAACTCTTAGGCAGAAATGCCTATTTTTTATACCTAAGTATAGGGGGGTACTCGCCCTTTACCTCTGTTATAGGTACTCCACCGTATAAATGCCGAAAATGTCGGGGTCAATTTCCCCAAGCGTTTTTTGACTATACTGTAAAACGTTTCCACTTCTCTAAGTCAGGCGTATAGTTGTCGCCTTCAAATATAAACATACCGTCTTTTCGTCTGTTTAGTATGCCGCCTCTTAGGTTTGAACCGCCAGAGTTTTGTAACACTATATAGGCTCTGAGTGCATCCGACTTGTCGTGCGTTGCTCGGTCCGTAACTGTATGACCTGATTTTGTATCGTAAATACCAATACTTCCATCCTTATATTTGATGATGTAGTCAGGATAGAAGTTGGCTAGTTTGGTCAATTTTGTTTCTTCATCCAATGTCTGATAGCTAATTGAGAAGTATTGTTTTTGAGCCTCGCCATTTTTATACCACCATTCAATCTTGTCGCTCTCTTCAATCATCTGCTCAAGTCGCTTTTCAGGCTCAGAACGGTCTTTGCGTAGATAGCAAACATCGTAAGGATAGTTACTC
>JBASZU010000083.1:0-7652 GCA_049661165.1 Saccharimonadales bacterium (SeqCode) | reverse complement strand
CGGCTGGGGATTTGCAGCCGTTGGGCTTTGCATGCAAGCATGGTCGCTGTACCGTAAAAAAGTTGATGATTACGACGAGCCAACCACATTAAGCGGCAGCTTGCTTTTACCGATTTCTATATTGACGGCGCTGTACGTTTGGCCGCGCTACGGCGTGGTGCAGCTTGGCGTTTCGCTACTGCTCGCTGCTTTCTACTACGGCTTGCAGGCTTGGAAGGCCCAGCGGGATGATGTGAGAGTAAACAATGCAGTAGTTTCACACGTATCGTTGCTGTTAAGTTTTGCCTGTTTTGCGTACGGGGCACAACACAAGCTGACAGACGTGACAGTACTGCTGCTAGTATTGGGCGCACTGCAGCTCGGGGTTCTACTGACACGAGCCAGCTCCTCGCTTATGCAAGTTTTTGCCAACATCGCCTTTTTATCACTCGTTGTCGCCGCATTCTTGGGGTGGGAACGGCCATGGTACACGGCAGTTGCAACGCTGGCTGCTGTCATATTTGGCCTAACGCTGTGGGTCAGACAGTATCGCCCAGACATGTACGGTGCCGCAATTGGAGTTGCGGTAACGCTTCCGTTTAGTATTGGTTTAGGTGCCGTCGAGAACAAGTGGCATGCTTGGGGATTGGCGGTTGCGACGGGTGCGGTCGCTTTCCTTCAGCTCGTTATTTTTGTAGCAACACGACGTAAAGCGCTCGACACCCAAGAGTGGCGCACAAATTGGCGGGCGGCGCTTGTTCTCACGCTTACACTTGCGAGCTTCATAGCAATCTTTGCAGGCTCTATGTCGGTGCTTGTAGCCGGACTGCTTTCAGCGGTGGTGGCATATGCCATATATTGCTACGATGACGTGGCGGAGTGGCTTCAGACAAGTAGTCTTTTTGTGGCGTTACCGGCGGTGTTTGCGGTATCGAGGCCAAGCGTATGGCTGGTGGGCTTGGCTGTAGGATGCGCGTGGAATCTTGTGCTCGTTTTTGTAAATCGGCTTGAGACTGCTCGATGGGTCGGGAGTTTCCTATGGCTACTGCTGCCGATAGGTTTTGCGCGCGTTTTCCCAGTACTCCAAACATCGGAATGGTATGCGGGTAGTTTTTTGCTGTGTATGGTAGGCATGGTCGTAGCGCGCGCGGTTGCAATGAAGCGTATAGCGAGGCTACCGATTGCCTTGTCGGAGCTTGAACGAAAGCTCCATAGCGACAGCCAGTCATACGTCATCGGATATGTGGTAGCCAGTGCAGTTTCGTTTGGTGCGGCATGGGTTGGGCCGCGTTTTGCGCCAGCGATTGTAGGCTTGCTGCAGGCCGCCATATGGATATACATTGCGCGAAACGTGGAACGACGGCCAGATATTATGAACGTCATACCGCTAATCTTGCAGTCCGCCCTATGGGGTACATATAGTCAAGGCGAAGTTGGCTGGTACACTTTCCTAAGTACGGTGATTGCGCTCATGGGTTATCTTGTCGGCTGGCTTCAGTCTGCCGACAAGCAATCAACTGTGTATGCTCGTCAGTTCCAGCTTGCCTCGTTAGTGATGCTGTACATAGCGCCAGCGGCCACATTTGCTCTTGGTACACACTGGACAATGCCACTCGGGCTAGCAGTAGCTGGCTGCGCAACATTACATGTGACCTGGAACCGTGAACAAAGCGACCGAGAATGGGCGGGAGGCGTCATAGCCCTCTCGCTTATGTGGCTTCTGCGGTACAACGGCGTAGAAAATATACAGGTGTACACACATATCTTTGCCGTACTTTTCGGTCTTTATGCCTACTGGCGGTCCACTCGGGGCGATGCGGCAACAAGCCAGAGCTACCTGGTAGCTATGCTCTGTGCGGCAACAATTCCACTTGGCCTGCAGGTAATAGGCGGCAATGCTGGTGGCTTGTACGGCTGGTGGTTCCTGGGCGAGCAAATTGCCATCATGCTACTTGGTATGGCTATACATAATCTTTTTGTGACACGCTGGGGCATGTACGTGGCGGTTGGCGCAGTACTGTACCAGTTACGGTCATTGGCATGGCTCTCGCTCACGCTTCTCGCCATATTCCTCATAGGTCTTGCCGTATACCAACTGCAAAAATCCGACTCAAAAAAATAACGGGGAGGGGACAAATATTGGCACTCTAGACTTTTGAGTGCTAGTTTTGTACAATAGTTTTAATGTCAAAACGTGACTACTACGAAGTGCTGGGCGTTGGCAAAGATGCCAGTGCAGACGAAATAAAAAAGGCCTTTCGCCGCAAGGCAGTTGAACTGCATCCTGACAAACAGGGTGGCGATGAAGTGAAATTCAAAGAAGTAAATGAGGCCTACGAGGTGCTAAAAGACCAAAGCAAGCGCCAGCGTTACGACCAGTTTGGCCACGCTGGCGTGGGTGGCGCCGGTGGCGGAGGCGGCAATCCGTTTGGTGGGTTTGGCGGTGAATGGAATGGACAAAACGTAAACTTTGACTTTGGTGACCTTGGCCTTGGCGACATTTTTGGCAGCTTTTTCGGGGGCGGTGCCGGTGGAAGCCGCGGGCAGCGTCAGGCGCGAGGAAACGACGTTGAGACACGCGTGGAAATCAGCTTCGAAGACGCCGTTTTTGGTACCGAAAGCGAACTCCGGCTCAACCTAGAAGACACGTGTAGCCACTGCAAAGGCACAACGGCCGAACCAGGTCATGAGCTCAAAACCTGCGACACTTGCAAAGGTAATGGCCAAGTTGTGCAGGCTGTGCGAACTATATTTGGCAACATTCAGCAGGCGGCGGTTTGTCCAACATGTCAGGGCAAGGGCAAAGTACCCGAAAAAGTATGTAGCGTGTGCCGCGGCAAAGGCACCGAACGCCGCACTCAAACCGTCCAACTCAAAATCCCGGCTGGCATAGACGACGGCGCGACAATTCGCCTGCGTGAGCACGGTGAAGCTGTTGCGAATGGCCCGAAAGGCGACCTGTACGTCCACATCCGCGTCAAGGCGCATAAACACTTTACGCGTGAAGGCGACCTCATACTCAGCGACGAACACATCAGCATGGTAGATGCCGCCCTCGGTACAGAAATAGATGTCGAAACGGTCGACGGAGCGGTGCGTATGAAAGTTCCGGCCGGAACGCAAAGTGGGAGCGATTTCAAACTGAGCGGCCACGGTGTCCCGCACCTTCAGAAAGAAACCCGTGGGGCACATATAGTGACCATTATTGTCGATACGCCGACGAAGTTATCAAAGCAGCAGCAAGAACTCCTCGAGGCCTTCCGGGCCGAACCCAAAAAACGCGGCTTTTTCTAGGCTTCACTTTTTGCTACAAACACGCAATAATAGAGCCAAATGCATAAGCGTAAGCTCAATCAACACGGCCTCATAACGATGGAATTGCTCATCCTCATTATTCTAGCAATCGTTATCTACCTCATATACAAAAAAGTTCAGAGCGCACAGCACTAAATTACGAGCATTTGATAGTCAATGCATAATGCAATATTTTTAGACTTTACCCTAGGGTTTATGATGGAAACGTCGGTAAGCCTATGTGTGCCATACCTCCTCACTAGGTCAGAGTTAGGGCGCAAGTTGTATGCCAATGGTGAGTCTGAGGGAAATTCATTGTTATTAAGTACTCATAGGTGTATAATGTCAATATGTTGAGAAACCTAATAATAACGTACGCGCTCATTGAACCTTCAACCAATTTAGAAACGTTTGAGCACTTTGCCTCAGCTGTACACGAATGTAGTAAAGATATCGTGGTAGAATTTTGTAGCGTTCAAAACCTACTATTCACCATTACTACAGGAACGCCAGAGATCTACATTGAAGAAAAAAAACTTAAAGATGTCACGGATATTCTCTATCTGCGAAACGTAGAAAAATACAAAGACTATGCAAATGCCTTGCGTCTGTACGCAGACGCAAATGGTATTGGCATAATCAACTATGAAGATATACGGTTACCGTATTACGGCAAAGTGAGCCAGGGCTTCCTGTATGCCTTGCATCACATCCCCACCCCCAATCTCGCAAGTGCTGTCCGTAATGAAACGCTGCGCGGGTGGCTTTCCGCAAAACCGTACGGGTATCCGTTTATCCTTAAAGAAAACAATGGTATCAAGGGCAGAGGTAACTATTTGGTGCAAGATAAAAAGCAGCGGGGAGAACTACTGAGTCAGGGCAATAATAATTACGTAGCCCAGCCGTATATTGAAAATGAGGGAGAACTACGGATATTGACGTTTGGGAGAGGTACGGACCACCTGATATTTACCAAGAAAGCGGTCGCTGGTTTGCATTTAAACAACACCTCACAAGGTGGAAGCGCCTCGCAAGTGCAAAAAGAGAATGTCGAGGAGGCTATACACAAGGCTGTGGATCTCATTTTACGGCTTACGAATCGCGAGAATCTGGGCATAGATGTATTGCTGGGGACAGACGGAAAGTGGTACGTGCTTGAAGCAAATACGACACCAGCATTGTATACTGGGGTATTTCTTGATTTGAAAGCACGTGAATATGCACGCCTGCTGACGACGAAGCGTGCTAAGATGGTGAAGCATCCATGAAATTACACGTTATTATTTCTCGGCAACAGATTGGTGCTGAAATTGACGCCTCGCTAGAGCGGGCGTGTTTAGCTCGTGATGTTTCCTACCAAAGAATTATTATCGAAGAAACCGTTGTTGACGATCTTCGTCGCAGGCAGTTCAAGGCAAGCGACCTACTGTACCGCGTAAGTCAGAACCACCTAGGGAGTAGTTTGAACTACAAGTCAAAAGTCATAGAATCAATCTTAGTCGCATATAATCCTGATATCACAAGCACATACCTGTACCGTCGTATGTTTCCCCAGCAAGCACTGGGTAATCTCACGGAACAATTTGCATCTGATCTACCTATTATTCCCTCGACAATCATTGACCCAATATGGACAGAAATGTCAGAGCAAGAACTTTCAGCTAGGGTGCAAAAACTCGGTGGCTTTCCGGTCATCATTAAAACCCTTGGCTTAAGTCGCGGTAGGGGTGTTGCTCTGGTTCAAGATGTGCTAGGGCTACGAGAATCCATTCAGGAAATAATGAAAACTGACGCAAATGCCATGCTACGCAAGTATCTCACCGACTACCGACATTACCGATTGATTGTCGTTGACGGGGATATTGTGGCGGCAAATGAATACCACAAGCCAGATGATGATTTCCGGACAAATGCTGGCACTAGTATTGTGACCACACCTATTCGTGTCGACGACCTCAGTGAGGTGATAAAATCTGCGGCTATTTCTGCGGTTTCATTTCGGTCGAGTATTTTCGGCGGGGTAGATATCCTGGTCGACACTGCTCAAAATGTTGCATATCTGGCAGAAGTCAATATACCGTGTTATTTCCCCCGGACAGAGGAAGCTACCGGAATAGATATTGCCGGGCATATCGTCGATGCCTTAATCAAGAACAGCAATAAGAGCGACGACCACGAGATACTTGACTAGTTTATAAAAAATGATACTATATATAAACTCACCGCAATTTCGGAAACAGGTACCCTGTACTTGTCTCTAAATGTAACAATATGAGGATACGAAAGAGATGACAATGTGTAATACAAACGTAATTAGTTTTGATTTTTAGTATTTTTTTCGTTAAGGTCAGAGTATGTCACGATTTGATGAAGCCCAAGAACGCGATATGATTCTCTTTGTAGGATCGTATTTGCCGACCCAAAAAAAAGCGGTTGCAAAGCTAAGCCGTATGCTCGAAAGGGAACTGACGGCTTGTGTCATTTTGGATGATTCAGATATGTCTGCGCGCGTAGGGCTGCCGCTGAACCATCAGGCTATAGTGCTTGAGTGTGATTTCTCGAAAGAGATAGAGATTCAGAAAGCCCTACTTGCGTACAAAAGTCGATTCCTGGCTGTTACCTGCCGTGCCGAAAAAAACATTCCACTGCTGAAAAAAGTCGTGCCACACGTTCCCTACCTCAATACGCCTACCGAAAAGTCACTAGACTGGACAACCGATAAGATCAAAATGCGTCAGTTGCTGCGCGGTTACGACCGATCGATTGCGCCGAAATTTGTTGTTGCACATGATGCCAGCAAAGAAACACTCGACCGCATAGAAAAAGTTGTTGGCTTTCCGCTTATCATTAAGCCTTCCGGACTTGCTGCCAGCCTGCTCGTGACGCTTTGTTATCACCGTGAAGAACTGGAAGAAAGCCTAAAGAAAACCGTCAAAAAAATAGATCAAATATATGTAAAAAAACGTGGACGCGGCGAACCGCAGATTTTAGTCGAAGAGTTTATGGAGGGTACGATGTACTCCATAGACACCTATGTGAATCTGAGAGGAGTCATGTACCACGCACCGCTTGTGCATGTTAAAACAGGCAGGGCAGTTGGGTTCGAAGACTTTTTCGGGTACATGCGCATAACGCCCGTAAATCTGCTCCCCCACAAAATTGAGGCGGCGCGGCGAGTTGCTGAAAAGGCAGTAGAAGCTCTGAATTTACGCAGCACAAACTGCCACATAGAGCTTATGAAAACCGAAAATGGTTGGAAAGTAATAGAGCTCGGGCCGAGGATCGGTGGGTTCCGCCACGAAATGTACGAACTTTCGTACGGAATGGACCACTCCATGAATGATATCCTCATACGTATCCCAAAAAAGCCGGTGCTACCTAAAAAGACCAAGGGCGTTACCGTTGTAATGCAGTTTTATGCAAGACAAAAGGGTCGGCTTGTAAGCCTTGAGGGTATCAACAAAGCGCGAAAGCTTGAATCTTTCTCGACCATTACCATCAAGAAAAAACTTGGTGATATGTGCGATTTTGCCCGCAACGGGGATGATCCAGTGTTTGACATAGTGCTCTTCAACAAAGATAGGTCACGTATACTCGCAGACATACGTCGACTCGAACAGGCAATTGCCATAAAAGTGCAAAAACCCCGCACAAAACAGGTTGTTTCGAGGTAGGGAACAGCGTGCAGATAGAACCACGTAGCGTTGAAGTTAATACTGTTTGGTTTTGTCGTTCGGTAGTCTGGGTTGCTTTGTCTATGCTTGCGGTGATTGTTGTGTTGGTCATTCCTGCACACTCATCACGGCCTGGCAAGATTCTGCTGCTTGGTGAAAGGCGATTCCACATGCTTGTTGCGACCACAGAAGAAGAACAGCACAAGGGGCTAGGCGGCAGGGAAAGCTTAGGAAAAGACGAGGGGATGCTGTTTGTGTTTGATCAACCGGGGGTGCAGTGTTTTTGGATGAAAGGCATGCAGTTCCCGCTCGATATCATCTGGCTTGATGCGGGGAAAAGGGTGGTGCACATTGAGTCAAATGTGTTGCCAGCGTCGTTTCCGGAGTCCTTCTGCCCGCCTACCAAGACACAATACGTCATTGAACTTAATGCTGGTGAAGTAAAACAAAATCGTATCAACGTTGGACAAAAACTAGCATTTTAAGCTATTTATGTGAGCCAGCTCAAAGTATTATTCTGGTGAAACCTGTATGCTAACCGTATGTTCACACTTATATTGCGTATTAAAAAGATCATTGGCTAACTGAAAGATTTTAGGGTACTCTTTCACCGTTTTTCTGTCATGCTGATTGCATGAAAAAAGATGTCCTCATTGTCATAGCATACGGATTAATCATGTAGGGATGCAGTCTGGGCGTCCACGG
>JBASZU010000082.1:0-3411 GCA_049661165.1 Saccharimonadales bacterium (SeqCode) | reverse complement strand
ATGGGGAAGAGCCCCTGTAGTGCCCCGTAAGTTGTTGATAGAAGCGCAAGGTGCGGCGGCATAGTAAAGGCAAATACCGCGACCAAAAGCGCAAGGCCAAGCGTAACCAGGCTGGCTTTCCACCCCGCCATTTTGCGGCTAAGCAGTATGGCACACAGCGCTACAATTGGCACAGCAGCAACTGCTGCAGACAGCGTGGTATTTTCAAACGGATTCGTGAGTTGTACCCACATATTATTGTCACTATAGCACGCATAAGCGGAATGTGAATAGCACTAGCAGCCGGAATAGTCGCACAGACGGATGGGCGGAGCAGCTGAAAAAATAATCAATCCGACTATTCCGCCTCAGAACGACCCATTCGTGTATAGTTATAGTTACATAAGGAGGAATTTCATGAAACTATCAAAAGGCATGATAACACTTGGCGTCGTGGGCGTGTTGGTACTAAGCCTGCTCGGCTGGTTTGTTGGTGGCTACAACGGGCTCGTTACGCAGCGCAACAAAGTTGACCAAGCTGCGGCACAACTCGACAGCGCCTACCAGCGTCGGTTTGACCTCGTGCCAAACCTGGTGGAAAGTGCTAAAGGTGCTCAAGCGCAAGAGCAAAAAGTGTTTGGTGATCTCGCAGCGGCTCGTACACAGTACGGTGGTGCAAAAACTACCGAAGACCGCTTGGCTGCTTCGCAGCAGTACGAAAGCGCCCTGAGTCGCTTGCTGGTTGTCGTAGAGAACTACCCAGAACTGCGTAGTGTCGAAACCGTCCAGAACCTCATGATTCAGCTAGAGGGCACGGAAAATCGCATAAAAGTAGAACGCGATAACTACAGTGCCGTTGCCACCACCTACAACACCATGATTCAGCGCTTCCCTAAAAACATTCTGGCTGGCATGTTTGGTTTTGACAAAAAAGACCTCTACACTGCGCAAACCGGTGCCGAAAATGCTCCAAAGGTCAACTTAACTCAGCCAGCCGCTGCTCAATAAAGACACTGTCATCCTGAACTTGTTTCAGGATCCATGCGTTTCTTGCCGTGGCACGTTTTGGCGGAAAGCACCATGGATTCCGGCGCGATGGCCGGAATGACAAGGTCATAAGGATCAAATGAAACTAATCCGCTCTACCACCATCGTTTTTCTGGTTGCATTTGCCGCTACAAGCATATGGAGCGGGGTAACTTTTGCGCTAGACATTCCGCTTCCGCCAGACAAAACTGCTGTTCTTGACCAAGCCGACATCATCGACAATGCTACAGAAGCGCAGTTGAGTCAAAAACTCATCGACTATAAGGCGAAGACAGGAAACGAAATAGCCGTGCTGACTATAAAAAGTTTGCAAGGCGAAGACGACTTCGACTACAGTTTCCGCGTAGCACAGAGCTGGGGAATTGGCAGTAAAGAAGCGAACAACGGGGCGCTCCTATTTACGGCGCTTCAGGACAGAAAAGAGCGTATACAGGTTGGGCGTGGGCTTGAACCGTACCTCACTGACCTGCAAAGCAGTCTCATTATCCGCGAAAAAATAACGCCAGCGTTCAAGCAAGGCAACTATACTGTCGGCATTATGAGCGGGGTCGACAGCATGATTGCCGTTATTGGCGGGGAACGACTGAGTGAGCCAAAGAAAACGCAGCCGAGCGGAGGCGTCCTAGAGTTCCTCATCTACGCTGGCTTTTTCGTTCTTGCGTATCTGGCATCATTCTTGGCGCGCAGCAAAAGCTGGTGGGCAGGCGGCGTCATAGGTTCTATACCCGGTATAATCCTGTTTTTCACCGCGGCTGCCCTGTTGGCCTCTGTTGTATTTAGTCTGGGATTGCTGCTGGGCTTACTGCTCGACTATCTGCTTTCTAAGAATTATCGGTCGCGAGCAGCCAGTGGCGACGACACGGGCTTTTGGAGTAGTCGGGGTGGTTTCTTTGGCGGATCCGGTGGCTTTGGCGGCTCCGGGGGAGGCGGTTTTGGCGGCTTTAGCGGCGGCTCGTTCGGCGGCGGCGGCTCCGGCGGCAGCTGGTGAGGCTATTCTCGTGTCCCAATGTCTTTGGTACAATGACGATAGGCGCGGGTGGTGGAATGGTAGACACTCAGCACTTAAAATGCTGTGACCAAAAGTCGTGCGGGTTCAAGTCCCGCCCCGCGCACCAATGAAAAAGGATACAATATGCAAGTCTGTCCATTTTGTAGCGCCAAAGACCGTGTGCTTCGCGAAAACGAACACGCGTTTGTGCTACTGAGTAACCCGCGTAAGGTTCCGGGGCACATACTGGTGATTCCTAAGCGTCACATTGAGGAGCCGTGGAAGCTCGCGCACGAAGAACTTACGGACATATTTGATTTAATCTACGATGTTGAGCAAAAAATAATCGGTAAGCTTGGCGATGGGTGTGACATACGGCAAAACTATAGACCATTCAAACAGCAAAATAAGCTAAAAGTTAACCACGTTCATTTTCATGTTATTCCAAGATATAACGAAGATTATCTATATCAAGTGTCGGAACAGTTCGAAACCGACCTCTTCGCCGACCTCGACCCTGTCGAAGCCAAAGAAGTCACCAAGCTTCTAGTATGAAACAGAAACAACACGGTCTCATCATAGCGGTGCATACGCTGCTGATTATTGCGGCATACTCTTCTCCATTCTGGTTGGACTGGCGGCTCATACTACTTGGCATAATTATTTACTACACGCAACTTGTAATATTTGGGTGGTGCGTCCTCAGCACGGCGCAATTTGGTGAGCGCCGAACATTTCATGAATGGTACTTAGCTAAACTTGGTTTTCATCCCAATCCTCGGATGTTACATTTTGCTCTAGACTATGTGATTCCGCCTGGACTCGTTATGCTTGGCTATCTGCTGCAGCACTGATGTGGGCCAAACCACGGTATTCTTACTAGGCTCTGGATCTGCTAGGTAACGACAGACTGAAAGGCTCGGCAAGCTATCATTTTCGTCAGTTTCTCTGGAAAGTCGTTGGGGGTTTATCTGATTTATGCCAGGCTCACAATACCTCATCCATTAGGTCGCGCGCATTAAAAGGTAGTAGGTGCGCTATAATACACCCCAGATGAAAACGTTCTCTGTTATTTTTGCGTCCCAGGTGAACATGATGCCCCCGCGGGCATAAATTTTATATCTCTTAACTCATATCTCTTAACTCTTACCTCTAGTTTAAGGTACAATATCTACAATGAAATACTACGTTACTACCTCTATACCCTATGTCAATGGCGAACCCCACCTGGGGCATGCCATGGAATTTGTCATGGCTGATGTGCTGGCTCGGGCAGCGCGGGTGCGAGGCGAAGACACCATTTTTAGCACCGGGACTGATGAACACGGCGGCAAGATTGCCGAAAAAGCTGCCGAACTCAAGCTAGATCCGCAAAAGTTTACCGACCAAATGTCAGA
>JBASZU010000081.1:0-2872 GCA_049661165.1 Saccharimonadales bacterium (SeqCode) | reverse complement strand
CCGCACCTGCCAAGCGGCTCATTTTGTACGGACAAAATGAGAGTAAACCGCCGGGGAGTATGCAAACGACCGGCTTACTTGCCCATGACTGCTTGCTTGTTTGGCTTGTGCAGAACTCACTGCACTTTGTTTCGTTCAAACAGCTTCCGCGCGCAAGCAACCAAGCAGTCATGTGCAAATCAGTCGTTATGCATCCCCGGTTCCCCAAGAATCACCCCTTAGAGCGTCGAAGTGAGTATTCATTGCAGGCTAGCCTCTGTTTTAGTCACATCCCTACGCCATGATTGATTAGCACGGGCGTAACAGCGACCAACGGTCGATGCCAGGGAGCAAGAAGATACCCCGGCCGTAAGGCAGTGGGAGATTCATTAGCAGTCTGCGCCGCATATTGACATTTGATGGTTGCTTGTTTGTTGAAAACTTGAACGTTGTTCGTTGAACGTTCGCACCTTGAACCTTGAAAATTCCCCTATTTTCGAACTTGTTTTTTAACGCTTGCAGTGAGTTCGCGTTTGGCGAGGGCGGCGCATTCGGATTTTGCGTCGGTGTACATCATTTGTTCTGGCGGGGTTTTTTGCGTCCAGGCACTGGGGCCGCGTAGTGCGCCCACGACACCGAGTTCACGAGCAACCTTCAGGTAGCGGATGGCGTCTATCACTACGCCAGCGCTGTTTTCGCTGTCTTGCACCGAAAGCTTGAGGTCCATGGTAATCGGTGCGCCACCAAAGCCTTTAAGGCGGATATTGAAGTAGGCAACTTTATTGTCTTTTAGGTAGGGGAGGAAGGTGCTCGGCCCCGCGAATAGGCTGTGTTCTGGTACTGGTATGCCGCGTATGTCGTTTTGGGCGCGAATGACGTTTTCTTTACTCTTCTTTTTGCTCGCCAGTCGCGACTGCACCATCATGTTGTTGAAGTCGGTGTTACCGCCAATGTTGAGCTGCTGGTGAAACTCCACCTCTGCCCCGCGGTCGAAGGCGAGCTCTTGCAGAACCTGACTAACCACACTCGCACCAATCTGCGAGCGCATGTCGTCGCCTATAAGCGGCAGGCCAGCATCGATAAACTTTTGTTCCCACTTGGGGTCGCTGGCAATGAACACTGGTATGCAGTTGAGGAACGCCACACCTGCATCTATAGCGCACTGGGCGTAGAACTCCGTCGCTTCCTGGGAACCAACCGGCAGGTAGTTTATGAGTATATCTGCCTTACTGTCTTTGAGTACTTTTACGACATCTACCGGTTTAACCTTGGCAATACGGAAACCAAACTCTTCTGGCTGCTCGAGCATGTAGTCGCTAACGCCGTCGAGTGGGTGACCCATTTGCACCGTAGGCCCAGCCGGGACCTTTTCTTGGAACACACGGGCGCAGTTTGGCTGGGCGAAGATGGCTTCGCCAGTGGCTTTGCCCACTTTGCGCGGGTCAACGTCAAATGTTGCTACGACGTCTATATCACTGGTGCGGTAGCCGCCAATGTCGGCAAACATGACCCCCGGAATGTTCTCGCCCTTGTGCTCTCGGTAATATTCCAGCCCTTGGTAAAGCGAAGAAAAACAATTCCCAACACCCACAACTGCAACTTTAATAACTTCTTTTTTCATACTAATGCTCCTTATGGTACTGCATTGTACTGGCACATGAATGTATAAAACCAATACATAGTTATTACATCAGGTATAATAAATAATTATGGATGACAGCCTACGGAAGTTTGTGGCAGTAGTAGAAGCCGGTACGTTCACGCGGGCAGCTGAGTTGCTCCATATTTCCCAACCTGCGCTGAGTGTGGCAGTCGCCAAGCTCGAAAAAAACATTGGCGAAAAACTACTTGAGAGTAATGGCCGGCATGGGGTTGTTCTTACCGAAGCAGGTAAAGTTGTTTATGCGGCTGCGCTAGAACATCGCAGGGTAGCGCAAAATCTCAGACTTGAACTTATCTCTCTCGGAAGTCAAAAAGTGCCCTTGCGTCTTGGTCTGATAGATAGCGTAGCGGTGCTGCTCGCGAACCTGCCCCGGCAGCTGAGGCTACTCGAGTCTACCACCGAACTCAGTTTGTTTGTGGCAAACTCTGCTTCTTTACGCCGGGGTATTATGCAGAGTGAACTCGATGTGGCTATCATCGTGGCGGACGACCAAGCCGATGACAGACTTGAGGTAGCTGCAACGACTGCAGACACGTTAGTGCTTGTTTGTTCACCAGAGATGCAAAAAGTTTTGCAGGCTCAAGTAGACGCTCGCGAGCCAATGCCGTTTTTGTCGTACGTTCGATCTTCGGCAACGTACAACATCATCGATACCCACCTCCGACGCTCAAAAATCCAGACACGCACTGTCTTGTACTCTAGTAGTCCCGATGTCATGCTCGGCATGGTAGAACGTGGCAAGGGTGCGGCGGTATTACCTCGTCTGCTTGTCAAAGACAAAATAGACGCTGGAACGCTCGCAGTGCTCCAACACAAAACAAAGCCCTATGAAATTCAGCGCCGTCTGCACGTTGTAACATTAAAGGGGCGCAAGATTCCCCCACGTCTCGTTGGCCTGGCTCTGGCCATGCGTGAGCAATTAAAGGCGTATACTATCGCCTGATGTTTGCACCTGGGATTAGTCATTAACAGATAAGAATTTCACCTGGGATTAGAGCCAGCCGAACAGTACTGCGAGCAGCAACAGGGAACCGAGTACGATGCGGTAGACGGCGAACGGTTTGAAATTGTGGTGGGCGATGTAGTTTAGCAGCCAACTCACTGCCAGGAGCGCCGTGAAAAATGCTGCTACGAGTCCAATAACTATTCCTGCCCAGCCCCCAGATATACTTGGAATATCAGCAGAGTATTTTGTAAGCTTATACGCACTCGCTAAAACCAGCACCGGTA
>JBASZU010000080.1:0-3110 GCA_049661165.1 Saccharimonadales bacterium (SeqCode) | reverse complement strand
AATCCATTTCGACTTCCGGGCGGAGGGGCGCTAGCCCCTCCTGGAAACATGAGCGAAGCGAACCGGCGCCCCAAGCCGGCTTTAGGAAGGGGTGGAGCGCGAAAGTCGAATCCATTTCGACTTCCGGGCGGAGGGGCGCTAGCCCCTCCTGGAACATATGTAGTACAATAGCGCTTATGGATGAGACACAGCCCGGCCAAGTTATTGCTCCGGGAGCAACAAATGCCCAGCCTACGCCCCGGTCGACGTCACAAGAACCGATGCCTGCCAACTTGCAAACGCCTGTTATACAGCCTATGCCAGCTCCACAATCTGCGGAAATCTCAGATTCCTCCCAGCAGGCGCTTAGTGATTCAAGGGGCGACGTACCAGAAGCAGACGCGGCGCTGAGTTGGACGGCTGCAGAGTATCACCATTCAGACAAAGGCAGTACCTGGTACGGGGCATATACTCTAGGCACAATAATCTTGGCAGTTGTGCTATATTTGCTAACCAAAGACGTTATGTCTACGGCAGTAGTCTGCGTCGCTGTGCTTGGGCTTGTCGTTTTTGCTGGACGCAAACCTAGAGAGCAGCAGTATGCTTTCGACGGTGATTACCTGTGGGTTGGCCAGCGAGCGTACGGCCTACATGATTTCAAAGCATTCTCTCTCGACGAACAGGGCCCGGTGCTGGGCATTTCCCTGTTGCCGCTCAAGCGCTTTATGCCACCTATAGTCTTGTATGTTGACGAAACACACGAACAGGCGGCGGTTGACTACTTGGCGGCGTATTTGCCCATGGAACCGCACAAGGTAGATGCGGTCGACAGTCTGCTTCGTCGCATGCGGTTCTAATCGAGGTAACCGTAAGCGGAGTATCCAAACTATGATGTTGCTTTTTTGCAACTATTCTGCTATCGTACATTGTATAAGGAAGGCATGAGGCAAGGAACGGTATGTACGAGCAAAACAGAGTGTCCATAGTCGGTAGAATAATCTGGTTTATTGTTTCGGTACTGGTGCTGGCAGCATTGGTATGGCTTGTGCTATGGCTACTCTTTTGGCGTAGCCCAAAAGCAGACCAAGTTGTCGATACGGCAAAAAATACGACCAAAACGACAGTCCAGTCAACCTCAAACGCCATCGAGGATGCCATCAATTCTCAAACCAGCCCCTCAACCAACCGTACGACCGACACCGGCGCGACTTCCTCGACCAGTAGTTCAGCGCAAACATCAACATCAGCCGTAAACACCACTCCCGTTACTACAACAACTACCCCGTCATCAGCTACAGCAACTACTGGTCAAACAAGCTCAACCTCAACTCAGGTGCCAAGCACCTCGACCGAACTTGCGAATACTGGTGCCGGTGATGTACTGATCCCTGCTACTGCGGTTGCTCTCACTGCTACTCTTTACTACCACGTCCGCCTCCGTCGCAAAGTTTCAGTTTAGTAGTTCTATCAAGTCTCCATCGTGGTAGTGACTGAAGTTTCGTAAATCCTGAACGGGGTGAAACCCACCGAAGTCGAACCGGCAAATGGAGTGAAGTGCTATTATATCGACATATGAATTGTCCGGTATGTGCACAAACATTAACTGAAATCGAAAAGCGGTGTTTTGTTTAAGAAGATCTTAAGGTCGAAGATCTTAAGGCCTCGCCCTTACATCTGTAAAATGATGTCATTCATGAGCGAGTTCATTCTTTACCGTTCCGAGCGTTGCTTGAACGCCTTCATAGTCCTCAAGGAACAGCCTATATTCCTCCGTGGAACCAAAGAGTTCCTTTGCCCTACGTGGCCTTAGCCAAGGAGGCTCTATTTTGCCGAGGTAAAACCGTAGACTGGAATAGTAATACGTCTGGTAGCGTCGTGGGTTCATATGGATATAGCGTGTTATGTGTAAGAGATAGGCATTGTTCAATATCATTGAAGCCTTATAAACGCCCTGAAAAACTGGGCCAACCCGCTTGTATTTTTTATTGAAATACATCGAATATGCGGTGCAGGCCTGCTGAAGACATCGCTTGAGAGTCGTTTCATCATCCCCCACATAAAAAAGTAGGTGAAAATGATTACCCATGAGACAAAAGCAGAGCAATTCCAGGTCTGGGAACTTCTCGTACACAACGCCATCGTATCGTTGTTCCCCGTTCGATGCATCGAGGTGGCGCGCTAGGATGCTCAAAAACTTCTTTTTGTCCTCAGAATCCAAAAAGATTGGCTGCTTTGCTACGCCTCGGTTATAGACGTGATAATACTGGTTTGGCACGTAAATCTTCAGTGAATTTTTTGCTGGCATAGCAGTATAATAGCCTCGACTATCCTATTTGACAAAATTTTACAGACGTAAGGGCGAGACCCTGTTATCCCCATTTTGCAGCTAGTCAATGAGTACCGCGAGCACAAACCAACTATAATCTAGCGATTGTACTCAAGCCAAGCCTCACTTCAATTTAATAGAACCAACCAATGTATTGTATGCTTGCTGATATTCGTCTAATGACATACAATCTGCCGTTTTTTCTGGACAAGCTCTACCAGTAGTAATTTGATATATTCCGTTGCTAGTTACGAAGGTAGGGATTAAACTAGCATAGCCTGCGTCCCCAAATCCGAATCGCCATACTTTTATGCTACTATTACTTTCTTCTTGTATGACACTAGCTTTAGAGCCAACTTGCGCACCAGAGGCAGTTGTAGCGTGAATCCAGCCATCAAGATTTTTATTGAGCTTCACTTCGCCAACATAGTGAAGTTTGAAGACCTGACTTAGGGGGAACTCACTGACTTTAGTAACAGACTCCCACTCATTGGGATAAATGAAACCGAAATGCGAATTTGCATCATACTTTTTCCAACCTACTGGTACATTTTCTTCTTCGGTTACTGCCCGTGGTGATTCTTGCTTTTCTTCTAGCTTGCCTGTCTGTGTCTTTACTGTCTGGTTGTCGGTTGTTTCGACCGTCTGGCGCCCATAAATCAGCCAGCCAACCGCACCGATTACACCAATAATAACAACCACGATTAGTACTTCTACGACACTAAAGCCTTTTTGAGTAGTGATCATATATCTCTCCTTATATTAACCCCAGCTCGACATAAGAGCCACCTTTTGCCTGGGTAGA
>JBASZU010000079.1:0-9010 GCA_049661165.1 Saccharimonadales bacterium (SeqCode) | reverse complement strand
GACCGTAAGTTTACATCAGGGGCATTTGATTACTTTTCGACGCCAACGTAGAAGTCTCCTGCGAAGTGGGGCTATGAAAAACCCGCTGCAAGAAAACAGCGGGGTCATCACATAAGTCGAGAGCGGTCAGTCACTACTACCCTGAAACGTATTCATCCCAGTATAGCACACTTTCGACCAAAAAGCTAGCGAACGTAGCCGCTTAAAACGGTCGGCGTCGGCGCAGAGTCAGGCGATGATGATGTGCTTGGTCAGCTAGTGGCGTTGCAGCCAGCGGATCAGGCGATTCTAACGGTTCTGCAAGCGGAAGCGGCGATGCTCCGACATCGGCTGCAAGATATGCTCGTTTGTGCCGGCGGAACAGGATGTGTCTATACCAGAGGAATCCGCCAACCAGTGCCGCTGAAGCCAAGGCTATGACATTTCCTGCGCCAGTATTTGGGAGGGTAGCAGCGGGGGCAACACATCGAGCATCATCCTTAGGTATACTCGCATCGTATTCACATGGGTTACAGCGAATATCACCGACAGGGATACCGGGTTTACATTCGGGTGTCGGCGGAGCTTCTGGTTTCACCGAAGCCCGACAACCAGGAGCGGTATATGTTTTGCCGTCAGATGTAAAACGAAGCGTCGCAACTGCACTGTAGGTGCCTGACGCTGCATAGGTATGCGATGTAGTAACTGTCGATCCGGCAGCCGCGACACTATTTTGGGTCTTGCCGTCGCCGAAATCAAAGTCTCCACTCACAAGTGAAACCCCTTCTCCAAAACTGCCCGTTGCGACGAAAGTATAGGTAAGGCCGTTCGGGCTGGGGCCATCAAGCTTTGCGCAGAGTGGAGGATTCACCGTAACAGATGCAGTATCACAAGCGTCAGGTGTACTAGGGGTACTCGGTGCATCAACACAGGCCTTATTCACAATGGACGTAGGCGTATATATGACAGCTTTCGCAGTGATCGTAATAGTTACTGTTTGGTTGAGAGCAAGGCTCGGAATGGTATAGGTCAATTTATTGTTCGCAATAGTTCCAAGGCTCGTACTGATAAATTTGACTCCATTTGGCGCTTCGTCAGTAACTAGAACATTACTTAGAACAACATTACCAGTATTTTTTACATTGAGCTCATAGGTAAAATTCTTGCCCGTGTCTGTCTTGAGGGTCTCTGTTTTGTTTACAGTCTTGGTGATAGTAACTTTCGGAGCCGGCGGTGGGGCAACCGGAATGACCTGTTCGCACGTTTTTGCTGTCGCTGTGATGGTTGTTCCACCTGGGGCAGATGCGTAGACCGTCAATTTGGCTGTAAAGGTGCCGATTTTTGTATACTCGTGGGGCACTATCTGTGTTGGGCTAGTAGTGGTAACGGTGGGCGATCCATCACCAAAGTCATAGACATACTTTGTTATCTTGGCGAGGCCGCTGACATTAGCGGTTGCCGTAAAGTTGTACGTATTTACCTTTCCAGATACAGGCGATTTATTAAGCATTCCGCAAGTAGCGCCAGAAACAACCTTGCTGCCCCAGACTGGATTACCACAAGTAGGCATAACCGTAAATAGTGGAGTACCATTGCTATCGAAAAGTACTTTAACGCCAATTGTGTTGACACCGGACGCCCAGCGTACCGAGGGCGCACCAGCATAATAATTTTTACCGCTGATCGCATAAGCGTAGCTACCGGCAGTGCTTTGGCGCCCAAGACTTTGCCCGCCAGTAATGATAGTGTCACTACCTACCACAACGCGCCCATCGCGGTACATCGTACCGTCTTTCGCATTTGAGACAAATGTGCCATATGCACTGGATGTGAGGCCGAAATGTGCATAGATTGTCAGCAGATCATTAAATCCATTACCGCTGTTGTTAAGGTTCACTTTATCGATGAAACTTTGATTGGAGCTGAACCCGCAGTATAAGATGGCATTGGCGTCGCAATCCGCAGCGAAGACTTTTGGTATGTTATTTCCAGCACCTATTGCAACCAATAAAAGTCCTAGTGCAACTACTATTAACTTTTTTTGTTTCTTGATACGCGGTAGCGAGATACGCATATGGTTCCTTTTGTTAGATATTCTGAGGGAATTGTCCCATAAGTATCGGACGAGCGCAAGTGCAACACACTAAAAAACTCACGCGCCCATACATTTCAGCATAGATAACCCTTTTCACGGGGACGGACCGGCCTACTAACACAAAAACCCCGCTTCTCTTTTTCGGAGAGCGGGGTTTTTTGCGAGCGGTCAGTCTTGTCGTTTTTATAGCGTATGATGACGCTTTTTAGCGAACAAGCTTACGGCTCAGGAACAACCGATACGCTAGAGCGCTCAGGACACTTACGAGTCCGAACAGCCCAATCACACTACCTGCACCCGTGTCAGGAAGAACCTGAGGAGTTTGTGGCTTTTCTACAGGAGGTGTTGGCGTTGTAAAGGTGACTGATTTTACACAGTTCTGGTTGTCTGCAGCGTACTTGTCTGTACCATTGACACTGAAGAGGAGCTTGAGGCTCACACTAAATGTGCCGTCACTACCATAGGTATGCGGTGCAGTTGTTTTATCGGTAACAAGTGGCGTAGCACCATCACCCCAGTTGTATGTGACCATCTTCAGCTTGGCACCGTCTTTGCCGGTGTAGTCAACTTTGGCCGTCAGGGTGCGGTTTGCGCCAGCGGTCAGGGCTAGCGCGTCACAGCTGTATACAGGTGTTACCGGCTTTTTGACCGTGACAGGTACGCTTGAACAGTCGTCGTCCTTGGCTGGGTGTTCTGGGTCAACTTGCGGAGCATTCACGCACGCCGTATTAACCAGATTCCCCTCGGTGTAGGCAGTAACTTTAGCATTGAGCGTAAAGCTCTTACTTTCACCGACCTTCAGACTTGGGATTGTGTAGCTCCACGTGTTACCACTAATGCTACCGACGCCGTTTGCGCTGACAAGCTTGATGTTTGAAGCATCTGCAGGGGCGTCATGGACCTTGACGTTGGTAAGGTCTACCTCACCATCGTTGGTAACTTTGACTGTGTACTTGAACTCTTCGTTCACATTCACAACAGATTTTTCAACCATCTTCTCAATCTTGACACTTGGCGTCTTGGAAGTAGTACTAAAGGTAACTGTTTTGCTACAAGCTGGGTTTACAGCTGGAGCTTTATCGACACCGTTGACGCTGAAGAGCATGTTCGCCTTCACTGTGTACGTACCGTCGGCAGCATAGGTATGCGTGCCAGTTGTACCAGTAATGACGTTTTGCTTGCTGTCACCCCAAACGAGGGTCGTATTCTTGTATGTTGCACCGTCTTTGGCGGTGTATTTCACTACAGCCGTTACGGTTCGGTTATCGCCTTTGGTGACCGTGAGGTCGTCGCAGGAGTAAACCGGTGTTGGCGTTGTGCAGGTCTTGTTTATTGTCACGTCAGCCGTGTTGTAGTAGTAGTTCATGCCTTTTGGCTGTACAAAGGCTAGGTTCCGTAGCAGATTGCTACCACAAGCAAGTTTGTCGACTGTAGGCAGTACTACTTCAAACATCACGTAGCCTGCCCCGCCAGGTAGGTAGGTACCAACGATAACCCCATTACTCGCAACAATACTGTCGCTTATGGCAGTTCCGTTCGGGAAATTAGTGTTCTTTAGTTTGGCTGAACCAGGCACGTAGGTAACACCAGCCGGTAGTTGGTCACGGAAGGCTACATCCGTTTGAGTAGTGTTGCCCGTATTTTTGTAGGCTATCTGGTACTGTACTGTCTGACCAGGCTGACCAACCATAGTACGTACCCACTCTGTTGAACCCTTGGCGCGTACATACTTATCAACGCTCACTCCAGGCACCATCACACGTGCAAGCACCGTGACCGTAGCCGAAAAGTTATAGCAGGGCTTTTCATTTTCCAGCACTACGCCGGTTCCACTGGTTACGACACCGTCAGAGATGACAGTATCGACCCAGTTTGGAACATCGTTGGTGCCAGTATTGTGGCGCCACACAGCGCTCCCTGGTAAATACTGCAGGTAGGCATCGGCACGGTCGAGGGTTACTGAGGTCGTAGCCGTTACCGTATTGGTGTTATCGCCACTTATAGTTGCGGTTTGGGTTTGAGCCGTACCTGGCGTGCTTGGGATGTTGATCTTCACACGAAGGTTTTGGGCTATTTTGCCACTATCTGGCAGTTCGCGGTTGTGGTAGTAGACTTCTACCTTCACAACGTCGTTGTACTTTGCATTTATTGATTTGCTGTACGTTGTATCGCCAGCAGTCTTGTTGGCCACACCCATAGTGCCTTCTATGCTGACATCGGCTGCCATAGTAGTAGCCGGTATCAGTACTGCAAGTGCTATCGCAGTTGCAGTTGCAAGACGCTTTGGGAGGGTACTGAATAGTTTAGAAAACCATTTCATATCTTTCTCCTTCTTAACATTATTCTTAACTCTTACTTCTTATCTCTTAACTCTTAACTCTCGTTTCTATCGGTTGTTCGGTTGTTAAATAACCATTTGCCGCATAACTTCCACCTCACACAGCTTATTCTTAGCCATTTTATCATAAACGCTATTTATTGTCAATATTATTATACAATATCCATAAGCACTTTCGTATTGACATCGTTGTCATTCCCGCGCAAGCGGGAATGACAAGACTATTGTCAGTGTCGAGGTGTGGATTGTGGTTATCGCTCAAAGACTATGGCACGGCTAAAGAGCACCCCGATGCACGCAGGACTCACCACAAGAAACAGCTATCCTGGTTCCGGGCCATCTGGGACGTTAACAATTTGGAAGTGAATGTGGGTCAGATATTTCGCTTATCGAAAACAGACACTGTTCTTGACGCTATCGCTAGAACCCGCCCGGGTCACCTTGAACAGGGGGCTGTGACGGACCGGGGTTAGGAGTTCCCGTCTGTCCAGGCTGTGTAGTTGAGCCGCCGTTGTAGCCACCGTTCGTAGGCGCAGGGGGAGCAGCAGGAGCCACGGGAACCTCTGGCTGTGAGGCGGGTGTCGTGTCGACTACACCCTCTTGTTGCTGAGCGCCGCCCTGGTCACCACGATCTGTCTGAATCCCCTGATTCTGAGGGCCACTATTCAGCGATGATCCCTGAATAACCCATCTTACGACGCAGCCATTTCTCATAACAGGCGTATAGGTGTGTTCTGGGTCTTGCGGTTTTGAGGCGTTGTTGCATGCGCTTGTGCTTGGTGATGTAGATTCTGACGGGGTGCTTGTGCTTGATGGCGATGGATTCGTTGCCTTAGTTTCTTCCTTACATGGGAGTATAGCAAAGCGTTGGTCGCCGCCATCTACTGTATCTTTACCCACATTGAAACCGACCTTTAGGGCGCATTTACCGGTCTTTAGAACATATTTTGCACTTATAAAGTAGCCCGTATATTGTTCATGATTCCAGGCAACTTCAGGCAAGGAACCTTCTTTCACGCCTTCTGCATTAGGAAGATGCGCGTTTGCCAATGTGGTGTCTTTAGTTACTCCATTTGGGTGAAGCTTACCAAACATAGCAGCCGCACGCGCCATTACCTCTTGAGCCTCGTTGTGCGTTTTGACATTATCTGTCATCGCTTTAGCCGCCCAATCATTTACCCCATCCATGGTGCGAAGTTCTTCTGGTATCCACGCAGCGTTTACTTGCCCCGGCGTTTTATCGCCTATTTTTAGTCGCTCGTCATGCATACCTGCAACGAATATCCCTGCCTCAAGCGGGTCTTGGCATATGCTGGCCTGCATACCTTCTGTTGTTCTGTTTTGCAGTGGAACGTTGGGACCATCTTGATAGAGCCTTCGAGTTCCGTCTTCTCCCGCACCAGCTCGGAAGCGAACATACGTTTTTCCACCCGATTCAATCGTGCTGGGGCCTTGACCGTCATACATTGGCTGGCCATGTTCCTGCACAAGCTTTACACAATCAACTCCTTGGTCAATAGTCAAATCTAACTGAGCAACCGCGTCGACAGTTAAATCAGCCTCCGCGCCTGCTTGACGTAATATACCCCAACCACCGACTCCTATGGCAACCGCCGTGCCGACTGCCACTAGCCCTTTGTTCATATTTCTCATACTTCTTACTCCTTTCGGAACAATCCTTGTTCCTGTCTACATTTGACTAGTTGAAATATATCACAGTTATGTATATATGTCAATATTATTTTTTAGTACTTATGGTTAAAACGGCCCTATTTCGACATGAGGTTTCGGAGGCGCAGGTAACAGCGTATAACAGCGGGGTCTTGAGATCTGGGGAGCTTATGAATATATAGTTCGGGGGCTACTTCTTGTTCTTGTTAAAACGGAACCCAAACGTACTTCCCTTGCCTTCTTGGCTCTCGAATAATACGGTTCCGCCTTGCGCGACAACAACCTTTTGTGCCATGTACAAACCTAGACCGGTGCCGTCAGGCCGCATCCGACGCGCATTATCGGCCCGGTAAAATTTGGTGAAAAGATGTCTCTGTAGCTCCCTAGGTACACCAATACCGTTGTCCTTCACCCTATACTCAACCGCTGTGGCTGTTTCTGTGAGAGAAACCTCAACACGACCGCCGTTCGGCGTGTAGTACAGTGCATTGTCAATAAAGTTCATGACTACCTGGTGCATTTTGTTTTCGTCGAGGTTGAGCAGACTGAATGAGGGTGGCATATTCCACACCACCTCAATGTCTTTTGCCCTGGCTGTTTCTCGTAGCTGCGCGACCTCTTGATCCACGATGACGCGCAAATCTGTTGGGGCGGCGTCTATAACAAACTTGCCGGTGTTTAAGCGCGACAGGTTGAGGAGGTCAGCAATGAGATTAACCATTCGCTGGCTGCTCATAAATGATTGCTTCAGAAGCTCTTGCTGCTGAGGTCTGAGCGGCCCAGCGTCACCTTCCAGTACCATGCTCAAATACCCCTTGACACTGGTGAGCGGAGTGCGGAGCTGATGACTCGCCATTGAGATAAACTCGTCTTTCGTCTCGTCCAACTTCTTCAACTTCTCATTCGCCGTCCGATACTTCCGCGTTGCCTCATCGACCTTCTGCTGTAATGTCATATTAAAGTTTTGAATTTCTTCAAACAACAAGGCATTATGCATTGCTACTGCTAGCTCATCAGCCGCCGAACCAAGCACTTGAAGATCCTGAGGTCTGTAAGAATACCCGCTCTTCCGGAACCCAAGCGCCAAGTACCCAAGTTCCAATTCTTTCTCTTTACCACGAGTTTCAAGACGAATTATTGCGCTGATATTATTATCATCTAGGACAGATTTCGCACTTTGATAGCTGTTATCCAGTGTTTCTGAGATAATAATTTTTTTTCTCGGTAACTGTAAATGGAGTAGCTTTTCGGCAGCTACCTCGTCCATCTCATGTTCACCACTCCCTCCGATATGGAGTAGACCTGACTCGGGTTTAAGCACAACCACTACAGTATCAAGATTGAAGGTTTGTTTTATTAGTGGGGTAGCCCGACGAATAAGCTGGTTAATGTTTATTGTCGATACAACAGTTTTGTTTAGAGAGGCATAGAAGTTTTGGGGATCGTAGGCATCTTGATAAAAAATCCGATACGTGAGCCTTTTGAAAGACTCCTTCAGCGGTTGATAGCTCAACACAACCAGCAGTACAAGACCAACATTGGCGACAAGCCGCAGAGTTTCATTGTCGTGATTATTAAAGAAAGATTGAGCAAAGTATGCCAAAAAGCTATAGGCCGTAGTGATTAAGCCTACTGCCATAACATACGTAACCGATCGAACAATAACCAGCCTTAAGTCGAATAGCCGATGTTTTGCTACTGCATAGTAGAGTCCGTAAATCGGTATCAGAATTGACCAAACTCCTACGTTAGCCAAGGTAAAATTTTTTGTGACAGTGGGTAAAATAAATTGTAGAAGTAGGAGTAATGGCACACATATTAATAGCGTCGTAAGAAATAACTTAATACGTATCTTCAAATAACCTTCCGTACGTTTATAATTTCGCCAAAGAATATACAACGTAAGCCCTAACAAACCAAATAATGTCAATCCGTAGATTGGTGTGAATAAGCCAAATGTAATAGCGTATATGCCGTGCTGTGGGTGCACATCGGCTACGAGTAGTGAAGAGCCTGAAAATATCGCTACAATATATGCGTACGTTCTTATGTACCGGTAGCTCCTACCAAATTGATTATCCGCCGTAAGATCAATCGAAAATTTGTACAAATACAACACCGCAAAAGTACTAAAGAAAAAAATAAATCTATTGGCCAACAAAGCTTGTTCTTCAGGCATTGAGATATCATTACCGAAGTAATTCGAAATAATCCATAAACTGATCGATGAGACGCATAAAATAAATGTTCTATTTAAAGTCTCTCGTTTGTTTTTTACGTATACCGTTGTTGCAAGAAGCTGCAGTGAAACAATTATGAGCAAATCTAGTAGTATGGTATTCATGCCTGCTTACATTCTACAGAGCATAATCATTTTCACGCAACTATATAACTTTATCTATTTGGATCGCATTAAAACTAACTGGTGGGATTATTTTGCGCGAAAGCATCCCTAAACTCTTCGCGTTCCTTAATTTCATCGAGAGAATAGTTCGTAGTATGATTTAAGCCAAAAAGATCTCTGATGATTGCATGAACCAAGTGCCGGCGGTGCGAAAGACGCGGCGTCCAGGTGGTGCCACAAGACATGGTACGCGCGTCAAAGTAACGCTCTCTAGGAGCGAAAGTGGGTTTAGGATATTTCACGGCTGTGCCACCGTTTCTGCGGCGAACATACAAAACACATCGGTTAAGTTCACTTATTCCGAGAGCGGTCGCTGCCAAAACCGACTCTTCGGTTGTGGGCATGGGAGCACCATTCTTCACTGCTAACAACGTTTTTAGAGAACCAGTTTTTGGAAGATAAGATGCATGCGTTAAATCCATGCCCTGTTCTAGCAGCTCATGTGGGGACATGCCTTTTTTAATGCCATTAAGCCTTTCATAGGTATTGCGGTGAGCGTTTGGTTTATAGGTCGTTACAGTTC